>NZ_JBLWMW010000030.1:0-57333 GCF_048515945.1 Pseudoalteromonas 'SMAR' | reverse complement strand
AAGATGTGTAATCGGGAGTGGATAAAATTGATTTAATCTTTATGCGGATTGGTATGAATCCACGTTGGTAACATATCTAACCGCAGACTGGTATCACCTTAGCTGGGTTTATCTTATCCTCAACGTGCCAGTCTGATAGCGTGTATACTATTTTGTATTATGGTTCATTTACTCTTCATGATTTGCTAAATATCTGAGCAATAAACATTTGCGATTTTTTCTTGGCTGTATATACTTACAGTAAATAAACCACTGTATGGAATACCAGTTAATGCGACCGCTTACTAAACGTCAAGAACAGATCTTTGAGTTAATAAAAGTTTTTATAAAAGATACTGGCATGCCTCCAACTCGTGCTGAAATTGCCGATGCTTTGGGGTTTAAGAGCGCTAATGCAGCAGAGGAACACCTAAAAGCACTTGCTAAAAAAGGTGTTATAGAAATGGTTCCAGGTGCGAGTCGTGGTATACGTTTGGTTGAAGAGGAAGAAGAGGAGCTTGGTCTACCCGTTATTGGTCGTGTTGCCGCTGGGGAACCTATTCTAGCTCAGCAGCATGTCGAATCACATTGTCATGTTGATGCCGCATTATTTAAGCCTCATGCTGATTATTTGCTTCGGGTAAATGGTATGAGTATGAAGGATATTGGTATATTAGACGGCGATCTACTTGCTGTTCATAGTACTCAGTTAGCAGAGAATGGCCAGGTAGTTGTGGCTAGAGTGGAAGATGACGTCACTGTAAAGCGTCTTGAGAAGCAAGGTAAAAAGGTTCTTTTGCATGCTGAAAATGATGAGTTTCAAGCTATTGAAGTGGATTTAGAGCATCAGAATTTTGCCATTGAAGGTCTGGCGGTTGGTATCATTAGAAATGCCGACTGGATGTAGCAAAAGTTTTCAGCAATTCTTGCGAATCAATTGATGGTTCTTCTTAAGCTGCCACTTATGGTGTGAAACGGCCTTTTTCAACAAGTCGAAGTGGTAGCTCCTGTTTCTATTCTTACGCTCTCACCGTTGAGTTATTGAAACAAGAGCAAAGTATCTTTTAAGCCTACCGTTATCATTCTAGATAGTAAATCAATACTTTTGTTAGCAAATTGCGAAGTACAGTTGAGTAACAAGTCACTCCAATCTTTGCGCGTAATAGCTAAAACTATTTCTTAATAACTTTAACTTACTCCATATTAAAGACTTATATCGACTGCCTTAGGGTCTTAGTTTGTTGATATTGCCACAATACTTAGAGCTAATATTGGTTTTACAACAGTAAATATAAAATATTGTTGGTAACACTTATTTTTCAAAAACCTTGCATTTTGTGTGTTTTTTGACTAATTGGTTAATAGTCGTGCAGTAAGTCTATGTGTTAATAGACATTATGACAGTCATCCAATAATAACAAAAAGCCGCTGTGAGCGACTTTGAAGGAGACGTCAAATGAAAATTTGTCGATTAGTTGCCACATTCGTCACTATGCTGATCGCAATGCCATCATTAGCCAATAGTGCTTATAATATGAGGCAGGGTGTGACGGATATTAGCCAGCAAGTGTATGACCTCCATATGACTATCTTTTTGATATGTTGTGTCATTGGGGTTGTTGTGTTTGCTGTGATGTTTTGGGCTTTGCTCAAACATCGGAAGTCTAAAGGGGTTGTACCAGCCCAATTTCATGAAAGCACCAAAGTTGAGATCCTATGGACCGCTATTCCCTTTGTGATCTTAATAGCAATGGCGGTTCCCGCCACCAAAACCTTGATTGCAATGGAAGACACCAGTAAAGCCGATTTGACCATTAAAGTCACCGGCTCCCAATGGAAGTGGCATTATGAATACATGGGACATGATGTTGATTTCTTTTCATTGCTTTCCACACCGAAAGATGAAATAGCCGATCTCAAAGATAAAAACCAAAACTATCTACTAGAAGTAGACAAACACTTGGTTATTCCAACCGACAGGAAAGTGCGTTTTCTAATGACCTCAGACGATGTCATTCATTCTTGGTGGGTGCCTGACTTTGCAGTGAAAAAAGACGCCAATCCAGGGTTTATCAACGAAGCCTGGACTAAGGTAAATGAGGAGGGCATTTATCGTGGTCAATGTGCCGAGCTTTGCGGCAAAGATCACGGCTTTATGCCGATTGTCGTTGAAGCTGTTGAGCCACAAGAGTTTGATCTTTGGCTTGAAAATGCCAAAGCAGAAAAGGCTGCTGAGCAAGCGGCCTCGGCGGAAGTTGCACAACAAACCTTTTCCAAAGAAGAGCTGATGGAAGTGGGAGAGCAAACCTATATGGCATATTGCGCTGCCTGTCACCAGCCTACAGGGCTTGGCTTACCAGGTGTCTTCCCGGCATTAAAAGATAACAAAGTGGTAGTTGGAGATATTAAAGAGCATATCGACGTATTGCTGTTAGGCCGTCCGGGTACTGCAATGCAGGCATTTGCTAAACAACTGACAATAAAACAAATCGCGGGCGTTATTACCTACAAAAGAAATAGTTGGGGTAACGACACTGGAGAAGTGATACAGCCGAGCGATGTACAAAAAGAAATCGATGCGCTAGAGGAGGCTGAAAAATGAGTGCCATTGTCGAAGAACATTCACACCACGCCCCCCCGAAAGGCTTGAAGCGTTGGCTTTTTACTACCAATCATAAAGATATTGGAACACTGTATTTACTCTTCTCTCTTGCGATGTTCCTAATTGGCGGTGCCATGGCGATGGTCATAAGGGCTGAGTTATTTCAACCAGGTCTGCAATTAGTTGACCCTCACTTCTTTAACCAGATGACCACAGTGCACGGGTTAATTATGGTATTTGGGGCGGTTATGCCTGCCTTCACCGGGTTAGCTAACTGGATGATCCCAATGATGATCGGAGCGCCTGATATGGCCTTGCCGAGAATGAATAACTGGAGCTTTTGGATACTGCCATTTGCCTTTGCCATTTTACTTTTCTCGCTTTTCTTAGAAGGCGGTGGCCCTGCATTTGGTTGGACCTTCTATGCGCCACTGTCGACCACCTATAGTAACGACAATACGGCATTTTTTGTTTTTGCGGTGCATATTATGGGGATCAGCTCAATTATGGGGGCGATCAATGTAATTGTTACCATCGTTAACCTCAGAGCGCCAGGCATGACTTGGATGAAGCTACCTTTGTTCGTTTGGACCTGGTTGATTACTGCCTTCTTGTTAATAGCGGTGATGCCGGTGCTTGCTGGAGCGGTCACTATGGTACTAACCGATAAGTATTTTGGTACAAGCTTCTTTGATGCCGCAGGTGGTGGTGATCCGGTGATGTTTCAACATATCTTCTGGTTCTTTGGTCACCCAGAAGTATACATTATGATTTTGCCAGCATTTGGGATAATCTCCACGATTGTTCCTACCTTCTCGCGCAAAAAGCTATTTGGCTATGCCTCCATGGTATATGCCACAGCGTCTATCGCTTTATTATCTTTTGTGGTTTGGGCGCACCATATGTTTACCACCGGTATGCCGCTGGCAGGTGAACTCTTCTTCATGTATGCCACCATGCTTATTTCAGTGCCAACTGGAGTGAAAGTCTTTAACTGGGTCGCAACCATGTGGCGTGGAGCGATAAGTTTTGAAGTGCCGATGATGTTTGCTATTGCCTTCATTGTGTTGTTCACAATAGGGGGCTTTTCAGGGTTAATGTTAGCCATTACGCCCGCAGACTTTCAGTATCACGATACTTACTTTGTCGTCGCACATTTCCATTATGTATTAGTCACTGGTGCTGTGTTCTCTATTATGGCAGCGGCTTATTACTGGTTGCCGAAATGGACTGGCCATATGTTCGACATTAAGTTAGCTAAATTCCACTTCTGGCTATCTCTGATCAGTGTCAACATCTTGTTCTTCCCAATGCACTTTGTTGGCTTAGCTGGTATGCCGAGACGGATTCCAGATTACGCTCTGCAGTTCGCCGACTTCAATGCCATCATAAGTATTGGTGGATTTGCCTTTGGGTTATCGCAACTGCTGTTTGTGGCGGTGGTGTATAAGTGTGCACGAGGGGGTGAACAAGTGCCTGGTAAAGTATGGGATGGCGCAGAAGGCCTGGAGTGGGACGTACCTTCACCGGCACCGCACCATACTTTCTCTACCCCTCCGGAGATTAAGTAATGCAACACGGTAGCCTGCTGAAAAAGTTATTGTTATTGACTTTAGGTATGTTTGCTTTTGCGTTTGCACTGGTGCCGCTGTATGACGTCTTTTGTGATATTACCGGGTTAAACGGTAAACCAGCAATGACGGCAGCAAAACAGAGCGAGTCTGTTGTTGAGAATAGACAAGTGTCAGTGAGTTTTACTACGCATAGCCAGAGCCAGGCACCGTTTAAGGTAGAGGCAGTCACGCATGCTGTTACGGTAAAGCCCGGTAAACTTACTGATGTTAAGTTTACCGCCAAAAATCTCAGTGCAGATGCCCGAGTGATGCAAGCTATCCCATCCGTGTCACCAGGCAAAGCGGCCAAATATTTACACAAGATGGCCTGCTTTTGTTTTGATCAACAACCTATGAAAGGGCAGCAAGAAGTTGAATTTGTGCTGCGTTTTTATGTGGATACAGAGTTACCCCCTGAAGTTGAGGAGTTAACTCTATCGTATGCACTATTTGATATTACTGAGCGAGTATCGGCAACACAACAGACAGTAAATACCAGCCTGCTTGCTTATAAGGAGTTCAATTATGAACCATAAACATGAGAAGTACTACGTTCCCGAGCAAAGCCCATGGCCTATTGTGGGCGCGGTTGCTTTGTTTTTTATCGCCGTTGGTGCGGCACTAACGGTTATTCAAGCTGAGGCGCAGGAAAGTAGCGGCGTTTTATTACTTTTAGTTGGGATTGCGATCCTGATTTATATGGTATTTGGCTGGTTTCGAAACGTCATTCATGAATCGCAAACCGGCTTATACTCAAAGCAAATGGACCGCTCTTTCAAGCAAGGTATGGGGTGGTTTATATTTTCTGAAGTGATGTTTTTTGCGGCTTTTTTTGGCGCATTGCTGTACGCCAGAATGTTTGCTATTCCTTGGCTTGGAGGGGCTAGCAACAACGCCATGACACACGAAGTATTATGGCCTCAGTTTGAAGCGATTTGGCCTTTGGTGACTACGCCAGGTGGTACTGAAACACAAGCGATGGGTTGGCAGGGGTTACCATTAATTAACACCATTATACTGCTAATTTCTTCGGTTACTTTGAGCATAGCGCACGTGGCTCTTGAAAAAGAGCAGCGCAAGAAGGTCACTGCATTTTTAGGTTTAACGGTGTTGCTGGGGATCGGCTTTTTGACCTTACAGGTTGAAGAGTACATCCATGCTTATGAAGAGCTTGGTTTAACTTTGCAATCGGGTGTGTATGGTAATACCTTCTTTCTGCTAACCGGTTTTCATGGCCTCCATGTCACCCTTGGCGCCATCATTTTATTCGTAGTCTGGCTGCGCGTTATCAAAGGTCACTTTAGCGCGAAGAACCATTTTGCGTTTCAGGCGGGTGCTTGGTATTGGCACTTTGTTGATGTGGTGTGGTTGTGCTTATTTGTGTTTGTGTATGTGTTGTAGCTAAGGGAGACGGGTTCAGTTTGAGCAGTCCAAACTGGGCCGCAATCAACACCAAGACGATAACAGCAACCGAGGTATAAACGCGCTTCATCAACAAGCTGGCCATAGAGCGTTGTTCGGAGCGCAGCATAACCAGTAAAGCTCGAAATAAATTAATAAATGTCGCCAGCAGTAGCAAAATAATAATAATTTTAATCATAAGGGGTGTCCTGTGGATTTAGCCTCAGTTATTAAGGGTAGAGCAAAAGCGCCGATTTTGGCAGCGTTAATCGTTTTACTTGTGTGCTTATCACTGTCAGCGTGGCAGTGGCAACGAGCACAAAAAAAACACCTTATAAATGCTGAAATTACTCAGCAGAAAACAGCTTTATCCAGTTCCAAGCAAGCAAGCGTGCTAGATAGCCATAACACCCAGATAACCATACAAGGTGAGTTTATCGCAGGGCATGTCTGGTTTTTGGATAACCAAGTGGTCAAAGGGAAAGTCGGTTTCGATGTAATTGCACTGTTTCGAGCGCAACATACGGGCGAGCAATTTATTGTTAATCTCGGGTTCGTGCCGCAAAAGTCAAGCCGTACACCTCCCACGTTTCTGCCACCTAAAGGAGTACAAACGTTATCTGCCTATATTAAGCCTAAGGGCAGTAAAAGCTTTACTCTCGCAGACTCGGCAGCACAAGGCAGTGATGGCCAAAATATAATTCAATACATTGATGTTGAATACCTAGCGCAGCAATCTGACATTCGCCTAGTTCCGGTCATCGCCTACCTCAATACACCTCTCGGTGATACGACAGAGCCTCATTATCAACCTGTTGTGATGTCACCACAAAAACACGAAGCATACGCATTACAGTGGTTGTTAATCGGCCTAGCTGCAGCGGTTATTGGTTGGAAATTATCAAAGAAGGAGTATAGCAATGTCTAAACCGGGAGTTTGGTTTGTGGGGCTTTTCTTATTACCCATTATTGTAGCATTTACGGCGTTAAAGCTGGATTGGATACCTAATGAAACAACCAATCATGGGGCCTTTTTGGAGTTTGAGCTGCGTCAGCCTGAACTGGTATTAGACACTGAGTGGACGATTGCATTTCAACGTCCGCAACAATGTGACGAGCAGTGTCAGACGATGCTGCAAAGCTTACCTAACTTATATACAGCGCTGGGGAAGAACCAACACAAAGTGTCGCTTGTGGTACTACAACAACCAGCAGACGCACCAATAAAAAACACTCAAACAGTCAACTTAGAGATCGCTAAATTAAAAGATAACTATTTATACCTTGTTGACAAAACCGGGCTTTTTGTCCTTGAGTACGCACCCAGTGTAAAGCTTGATGAAGCGCGAGAAGTACAAAAAGGGTTGCTCAAGGATATAAAAAAACTGCTGAATTACTCTCGTTCTAGTTAGGGTAGGAGACTGAGATGACAAAAACAAAAATTCGCATTTCTTTATTTGCAGCAGTGGTTGCGATAGTGGTTGTAACTTTGGGCGCTTTTACTCGGTTGAGTGATGCCGGGCTTGGTTGTCCTGATTGGCCTGGGTGCTACGGCTTTCTAACCGTGCCAAATGAAAGCCATGAGTTGACAGCAGCAAAAGACAAGTTTCCTCATTTAGAAGTTGAGGCGGACAAAGCCTGGATTGAAATGATCCATCGCTATTTTGCTAGCTTTTTGGGCTTACTTATTTTATTACTGGCCGCTGCCAGAGCGCTGAAGAATAAACAGGAGTCTGGACCTCGGCGCCATTATTACTTGCTCTTACTGCTGGTACTATTTCAAGGGGCGCTCGGGATGTGGACGGTTACTATGAACCTCCAGCCAGTGGTAGTGATGGGGCACTTGCTGGGTGGTTTTAGTATTTTAGCGTTACTGACCTTGTTGGTGTTACGGCTCAGGCACTCGAGTATTAAGGCCAGTGTGACTGTGCAGCAATTCAAGCTATGTATTCTGGCTTTGGCTGTACTGGTTGTACAAATTGCTTTAGGTGGCTGGTTGGCTGCAAACTATGCAGCGCCACATTGTACCGGGTTACCACTGTGCGACAACATGGAGCTGTTCTCATGGCGCAGTATTTTTATCATGCCTGAAGCGGCTGCTAGCTATGAATTTGGGGTGTTGCCGTTCGAGTCTCGAGTTTCTATTCACTTTATTCATCGTTTGTGGGCGTTGGTTACCGTTGCCTTTTTGTGTTTAGCCTGTTGGCCATTGATGAAGTCAACTCAGCATCCTGTGCTGCGCTTTTCAGCAATGTTGGTGCTAGTACTGGTGGCACTGCAAGTGCTGCTTGGTATGGCCATAGTGCATTTCCAATTCCCATTATTACTTACATTATTCCACAACTTCATGGCAGCTATGGTGCTTTTGGCTACAGTGAGGTTATGTTTCTTCGCGCACTTAGCGAGAAAAATCGGAGGTCAATATGCAGTCTCTCATTAGAACAGAAATACAACACCTGGCTGGAACGCTCAAAGCGTGTTTTGCGATGTGTAAATTTAAGGTCGTGTGCATGCTAGTCATCACCGCTTGGGTTGGCCTGATGTTGGCTCCAGAAACACAAAGAAGTGTGCTGCAACAACTAATGAGTCTTTTGGGTATTGGCTTGTTATCGAGTAGTGCCGCTGCGGTTAATCATATAGTTGACCGCGAGATTGATAAAAAGATGGCGCGGACTAGAGCGCGGCCAATGGCCAACGACGCGGTTTCAGTCTCGACAGCGCTTGCGTTTTCATTGGCTCTGGCTGTAGCAGGCTATGCACTATTGATGTCATTTGCAAACCCACTCACAGCATGGCTGACGCTAGCGGCCCTGTTTGGCTACGCGGTGGTTTATACCTTGCTGTTAAAGCGTGCTACCCCGCAAAATATTGTTATTGGTGGGCTTGCAGGAGCTATGCCACCACTTTTGGGTTGGGTGAGTGAAACGGGGCAGCTAGGCGCTGAGCCTTGGCTACTGGTGATGATTATATTTGCCTGGACTCCACCCCACTTTTGGGCCTTAGCAATTGCACGAAAAAGAGATTATGAGAAAGCCGAAGTGCCTATGCTGCCAGTCACGCATGGCGAATCATTCACTAAGTTGTGTGTGTTATTTTACACTATTATTCTGACGCTGGTTTGTTTACTACCCTATTTAGTGGGCATGTCCGGTTGGTTTTATTTAATCGCCGCCAGTGTGGTGAACGTGATGTTTATTTACAAGGCGGTGAAGTTGCTGAGAACGCAAAGCCTTGAGTATGCCATGCGCGTTTTTTACTTCTCGATCTGGCATTTGCTTGTTATCTTTGTTGCTCTATTTATAGATAAAACAATCATATGAAACGATTTCTGATTTTTTTGTTGGTAGGCGCTATCGCTGCCTGTGCACCTCCACCAGATGTCTCTGAGAAAGTGGTGTGGTATGAGCAACCTAAGGCATTACAAAGCTTTGAGTTAAATGATCAACACGGTAATACTATCACCAATACCGCGTTACAAGGGTCGTGGACGTTGCTGTTTTTAGGTTATACCAGCTGCCCTGATATTTGCCCAATGACGCTATTAAAGTTAGCACATACTTATCAGGTGTTGGAGAGTAACGAGGACGTCGACGTCTGGTTTGTATCGGTTGATCCCAATCGCGATACTCAGCAAAAGCGTGCCGCGTATATCAAGCACTTTAATCCTGAGTTCAAAGCCGTCTCAGCTGAACATGCGCAGTTATTCCCTTTCGTCAAAGATTTAGGGTTAATCTATGCCATTAACCAACAAAGCGACCAAGATTACTATGTTGACCACAGCGCTTCGGTCGCATTAGTAAATCCTCAAGGTCAGTTGGAGGCCATTTTTAAACCCACTTACGCGCCGGGAAGTGTCCCTACCATTGATGAAAAGCAGCTTTTAACTGACCTACAACATATCATAAATTAGTCTAATACTGACATGGGAGAATGCCCATGTCAGTTCCCCTCTCGTGCTCTAACGCTCTAATTATTTGTGTATTTTTCATCGAACATGGTGGCATTTTTGCGATCAGGGTCTAAGCTATTTTTATTACTCTTTTTTACAAGGATTGTCTTCAGCTTATGTTGAAACTTCCAGCTGACATGTCGATACATCATGTTGAAGGTCTGTATCAACAGATCACCCAAGACTCTGGCGAAACTTCTGATGTCACTGTTGATATTAGTGACGTACAGCGTGCTGATACTGCCTCTGTGCAGCTGTTGTGTGCGCTGCAAAAGCATCTACATACGCTCGAGCATGAAATTATTTGGCATGGCGAAAGTGAAGCATTGGCCCAGGCTGTGAGTGAACTAGGTCTAACTAACTATTTATTCCATGGTACTGAAAGTTAAGAGGTGAACATGAAGAAAATTTTAGCTGTGGATGATTCGGCATCTATGCGTCAAATGGTGGGGTTTACATTAAAGAAAGCCGGGTTTGATGTAACCGAAGCCAAAGATGGCAGTGAGGCATTAACGATAGCCAAGCAACAGGGCTTTGATGCGGTTATTTCTGATGTCAACATGCCAGTGATGGACGGCATTACTTTAATTAAAGAGCTGAGGAGCTTACCGAACTACAAATTTACGCCATTACTCATGCTGACGACAGAGTCGGGCTTAGATAAAAAAACCGAGGGGAAAGCAGCCGGGGCGACGGGCTGGATTGTGAAACCATTTAACCCAGAGCAACTGCTGGCAGTATTGAAAAAAGTCATTAGATAAGCGCTAAGGATAATGCCATGAGTATTGATTTAAGTCAGTTTTTCGATGTTTTCTTCGAAGAGAGCTTTGAAGGCCTGGATGTCATGGAGGCTGAGCTTCTGAACCTACAACCAGGCACAGAGGACTCCGAAACGATCAATACTATTTTTAGAGCAGCCCACAGCATTAAAGGGGGGAGTGGTACCTTTGGTTTTACCTCAGTGACTAATTTTACGCATGTGCTGGAAACCTTGCTGGATCAGATCAGAGATGGTCGGCGGCAGTTGACGGCAGAACATGTAAATCTGTTGCTACAGTCGGTAGATTGCCTGCGTGGTTTACTCAGTGCTCTGCAAGCGGAAGAAGAGCCTGACTTAACCGAGTCGTCAGAGCTAAAAGCGCAGTTTGATAGAATCTTGGGCAACGAAGAGCAAACTCTCCAGAGTGAACCACAGTCAAGTACGCCTGAGGCCGAAGCAAACACTTACCAAATTGACTTCAAACCCCACTCACATTTATTTAAAACGGGCAATGAGCCGCTCTATATGCTTAGTGAGCTTGCGGAGCTAGGTGACTTAGAAACCCATGCATTTTGTGATGGTATTCCAAGTTTAGATAAGTTTAACCCCGAAGATTGTTATTTGAATTGGCGGCTATACCTAACAACAACACAAGGGCAATCTGCTATTCAAGAAATTTTTGAATGGGTAGAAGATGATGCCGATATCGACATCACCTTATGTGGCGGCTTATTTGAATCTGAAGTACCTGAGCCGCGAGCCGAACAGTCAGAGGCACAAGTTCAAAATGCAGAGCCTAAACCCAGCGAACAGGCTAGCAAAAAGGCAAATACAGCAGCTAATAAAGTGCCTAGCTCGAAAAAAAGCTCGGAGTCGACATCCATTCGCGTTGGTATCGACAAAGTGGATTCACTAATCAACATGGTGGGTGAGTTAGTCATCACTCAAGCTATGTTAACCCAGCTAGGTGAACGAGAACCTACGGAGCAAACTTTAACGGCACTGCAAGAAGGCCTAGCGCAGTTAGCCCATAATACTCGAGATCTGCAAGAAAATGTCATGCGTATCCGCATGCTCCCTATTAGCTTTGTATTTAGCCGTTTTCCTAGGCTAGTTCGAGATACCTCACAAAAACTCAACAAACAAGTTGAACTGAAGTTGCTGGGGGAGCAAACCGAGCTAGATAAAACGGTGATGGAGAAAATTTCTGATCCCATGGTGCACTTGGTGAGAAACTCGCTCGATCATGGCTTAGAGACCCCAGAAGAAAGAATAAAAGCAGGTAAAGATCCTGTTGGCCAAGTCACTTTGAATGCCTTTCACCAAGGCGGCAACATTGTCATCGAAATCATGGATGACGGTAAGGGGTTGAACACTGAAAAAATAAAAAGTAAGGCCATAGCTAATGGCTTGATCCAGGCCACAGACGATCTCAGCCCAGAAGAGATCAACGAGCTTATTTTTAGACCTGGATTTTCTACGGTGGATGAAGTCAGTGATATTTCTGGGCGTGGCGTCGGCATGGATGTGGTGCGTAGAAACATTCAATCTTTAAACGGCAGCGTCGAGGTAAACTCGGCGCCCGGTGTCGGTTCAACCTTTACTATACGGTTACCTTTAACCTTGGCTATTTTGGATGGTCAGTTGGTCAATGTTGCTAGCCATACCTACATTATTCCACTCATTTCAATCGTTGAGTCATTGCAAATCAATATCGACAAAGTCAGTACTGTGGGTAATGGTCTTGAGGTGCTGCGTCTAAGGGATGAATATATTCCGATCTTACGATTGTATAAGTTATTTAACCATGATGGCGCCATTGAGGCACTTGATAAGGCATTGCTGGTGGTGGTCGAGAGCGACAATCATAAGGTAGGGCTGCTGGTCGATGACTTATTGGGGCAACAACAGGTAGTCATCAAAAGTCTCGAAGCAAACTATCAGCGCGTCAATGGAATTTCGGGAGCAACAATACTTGGAGATGGGCGCGTTTCGCTAATTCTAGATATCACAGGGTTGATTAAGCTTAGTGGACTCAAACGCCCAGGGTCACAAGATCTCTTGATGGAAAAGCAAGAAGAAGAGGTGACGACATGATGACCGAACAAGCATCAATTAACGAACAGTTGGTAATGACCAATCGCGAGGGAGACAAGCAGTTTCTCACCTTTATGATGGCTGAAGAAGAATATGGCATGGATATTTTATCGGTGCAGGAGATCCGAGGGTGGGAAGAAGTCACTGCGATCCCTAACTCCCCTAAGTTTGTTAATGGCGCCATTAACTTGCGTGGCACCATAGTGCCAATCATTGACCTACGTGTGCGATTTGGCCTGCCAAGAGTCGAGTATGGCCCCTTAACCGTGGTTGTGGTGGTGGCCGTAGAAATTCGCGACAACACCAAAGTTATGGGGCTGGTAGTCGATGCGGTTTCAGACGTGTACACCATCAATGAAGAAACAGCCAAGGATGTCCCTGAGTTTCAAGGGTCAGAAAATAGCCTTTTTGTACAAGGCCTGGTGAACGTCGGAGAGAAAATGGTGGTTTTATTAAACCTAAAAAGAATTCTAGATTTAGATGAAAATCATAATGAGCAATTGGTTGTCGGGGGATAACATGAGCGAGCAAGCGTTAGCAAGTCAATTAAATAATAGGATACTCATAGCGGGGGCCATCATTATTGCTGGGCTTGCAATCAGTATGCAAATGCTAAACATAAATATGTCTGCACAGGTTTATGTGGCGTTGGTCATTGCTGCGGTAAGCGTAATTGTCGCGATTTTATTGATGAAGCAAGGCGCGAACGCATTGCTAGAAAAGCTTCGCGATATGGAGGCCATTGCTCCGGCAATTGCAAACAAAGATGCTGACTTATTACGCGCCAGCGGTGTTTCTGAACACAGTAATTTATATCGTGCTGTGGCTGAGTTAATCAATGGCAAAGAAGACGCGCATGAGCACAGCCATAGTCTGTTATTGGCATTACAGGTTTGTCAGGCCAATATCATGCTGGCCGACGAGTCATTAAACATTGTATACATGAATGACTCTGTCATTCGTATGCTGCAAAAAAATGAAGCCAAGCTACAACAAGATTTACCGAACTTTTCAGTGAATAACTTAATTGGCCAGAATATTGATGCCTTTCATAAAAACCCCAGTCACCAACGCGGTTTATTAGCCAATCTTAGCCGTCCTTATACCACCAAAATCAAAGTGGCAGGGCTTACTTTCGACTTAATTGCCACTCCTGTATTTGGTGATGATGGTCAGCGCCTTGCAACCTTGGTGGAGTGGAAAGATCTAACCCGTGAATTAAAAATGGAGCAAGAGCGGGCTGAGCTTGAAAGCTTCAACGCCAAAATTACTAATGCATTAGACGTTTGTCAGGCCAATGTAATGCTAGCTGATGAAAACCTGAACATAATATACGTCAATGAATCCGTTGTAGAAATGCTAAAAGATAAACAAGCGCAACTGCGTGAATCTTTACCTAACTTCTCTGCCGATAACTTGGTGGGTAAATGCATTGACGAGTTTCATGTGAATCCGACTCATCAACGTAATTTACTCAGTAAACTAAATGACGTATACAAAACCGACATAAAAGTTGCCGGTTTCACCTTTGGTCTTATTGCCACCCCAGTTTTCAATGACAACCATGAGCGTATTGGTATTGTGGTTGAGTGGGACGATAAAACGGAACGGTTAGAAAAAGAGCGTAAAGAAAAGCGCAAAGCGTCGGAGAACTTATGGGTGCGCAGAGCGCTTGATAATGTCTCAACCAACACCATGATTGCCAATGCCGATTATGACATCGTGTACGTTAATGAAGCATTGCAAGAAATGATGGATGATGCGGAGCAAGATATTCGTAAAAGCCTGCCCAAGTTTGACAGCAAGAAGCTGATTGGTAGTAGTATCGATGACTTCCACAAAAACCCTAATCATCAGCGTAGCCTGCTATCACGTTTAGACAGTGAATATGAAACTGAAATCAAAGTAGGTAAACGCACCTTTGGCTTGGTCGCCAATCCCATTTTAAATGGCGACAATGAGCGAGTTGGTTTCGTGGTTGAGTGGGAAGATAGAACCAAAGAAATCGCCATTGAAAAAGAAGTGAATGATTTAGTTCAGGCAGCCAACCGTGGTGATCTTACGGCAAGGCTTTCAGAAGAGGGCAAAGATGGCTTTTACTTACGTTTGGTTAAAGGCCTTAATAGCTTAGTTGAAACCGTCGATGAGACCGTCACAGACATGGGCGATATGCTCGATTCACTGGCAACCGGTAACCTTACACGGCGAATTGATGGTGACTACCAAGGGGCTTATGAGCGTCTCAAGCGCGATGCCAATACGACTGCGGACAAGTTAACCGAAGTCTTGGGTCGTATTCGTACGTCGGCCAATTTAGTTGCCAGTGGCGCGGAAGAAATTTCACAAGGAAATGCGGATCTTAGTCAGCGCACCGAAGAGCAAGCATCGTCACTAGAAGAAACCGCTTCTAGCATGGAGCAAATGACCAGCACCGTGAAGCAAAATGCCGATAATGCCAAAACAGCCAATGAACTCGCTGAGGATACCTGCGATAAGGCCATTAAAGGTGGTGAAGTGGTCACTCGAGCTGTCGCAAGTATGTCTGAGATTAATGAATCCAGTAAGAAAATCTCAGATATTATTGGTGTCATTGATGAAATTGCGTTCCAAACAAACTTGCTGGCTCTGAATGCCGCTGTAGAAGCTGCCAGAGCTGGTGAACAAGGGCGTGGTTTTGCCGTTGTTGCCGGAGAGGTACGAAACTTAGCGCAGCGTTCAGCCGGTGCGGCGAAAGAAATCAAAGACTTGATCCGTGATAGTGTCGGTAAAGTTGAAGATGGTACCTTACTTGTAAATGAATCGGGAGAAACCTTGAAAGGGATCGTTGACTCAGTGAAACGAGTAACCAATATGATCTCCGATATTGCTGAAGCATCCATTGAACAAAGTTCAGGCATTGAGCAAGTTAATAAAGCGGTATCGCAAATGGATGAAATGACACAGCAAAATGCTGCGCTGGTGGAGGAAGCCTCTGCTGCAGGTGAGTCGATGGCAGAACAAGCCAATGATATGCGCAGATTACTCAACTTCTTTACTTTAGGTGACTCGCAACAACCGCAAAGTGTTATTGAGCAACCCAGTAGCTTCTCTGCACCGGAAAAGCAGCTGCCGAAGCAGAGCTCAACGACGCAAAAATCGGCAGCGCCTTCTCGCGCTAATCAGTTTGCTAACGACTCAGAGGAGTGGGAGGAGTTTTAGTCTTGAGGTCCATATCCGGTGAGGTATTAAGGCAGTAATGATGGCGGCGATATGCCGCCTTGTCTACTTAATACCCTAATAATAGTGTTAGCAGTGGCTCAGAACTGCTGCGATGTCAAAAGCGCCTATCTTTTATATCAGTAACTGAAGGTTTAAGCCCTATGCGAGAGTTTTTATTAACAGACGCAGACTTTGCCACCATCTCGGCCCGAGTTTACAAGGCCTGTGGCATTGTGCTTGGGCCTCATAAAAAAGAGATGGTTCACTCTCGTCTTGCTCGGCGAATTAGAGCCAATAATTTGGACTCCTTTGGGGCTTATTTACGTTATTTAGATGAACATGAAAGTACTGAATTTAGTCATTTTATTAATGCCATAACGACTAACTTAACCTCCTTCTTTCGTGAAAATCATCACTTTGAGTTTTTGGCTCAACAGGCGGTGCCAGAAATCATGGCGCGGCATAAACATGATAGAAGGGTCAGAATTTGGTCTGCTGGCTGCTCCACAGGCGAGGAGCCTTATAGTATTGCAATGACCATAGCCAATGCCTTTCCCAATGGTTGGGATGTCAAAATACTGGCCACGGATCTGGACTCCAATGTACTGACAAAAGCCAGTGCCGGAGAATACACCGCCCAGAATGTGACGGGGCTTGACGACGAAGTAAAGCACAAATGGTTTCTGAAAAGTGCTGATGGCAATCTCTATAAGACCAAACCGAAACTGCAAAGCTTGGTGCACTTTAAGCGTCTAAACCTGTTGGAGCCGTGGCCAATGAAGGGGCCATTTGACGTTATATTTTGTCGTAACGTATTAATTTATTTTGATAAAGAAACCAAAGATAAACTGTTTAGAAATTACCATAAAATGTTGGTGCCCGACGGCTATCTGTTAATTGGTCACTCGGAAACCATGGGAAAAGAACATTTCGAATTTCGTAACTTGGGTAAGACGATTTATCAGAAGGGCCCGTTAAATGAGAGAGTTTAAACCTGTTCTTGGCGGCTTCGAGCATGTAAAACGGTTTTGGGATTCAGGCCGTGCCAAAGTGGTGGCCAAGGTGCTGCCGGGAGAGTTTTACGTCTCGAAGCAAGATGAGCTAATCTCAACCGTGTTGGGCTCTTGTATTGCTGCTTGTGTGTATGATGAAAGGCTGGGTATTGGTGGTATGAATCACTTTATGTTGCCAGGGTTAAAAGCGGTGAAAGAGGTCCACGCCGATGACCTGAATTGTCGCTATGGTAACTGGGCCATGGAGTATTTGATCAACGAAGTATTAAAAAATGGCGCAGCGCGAAGTAACCTTAAAATTAAGTTATTTGGTGGTGGTAAGATTATTAGCTCGATGACCGACATTGGAGAGGGCAATATTCGTTTTGCTCAAGCTTACGTTGAAGAAGAAAGTCTGCGGCTGGTGTCACAAGATGTTGGCGGGCCTTGGCCACGCAAAGTGGTGTTCCATCCGCAAAGTGGTCGGGCACAAGTGAAAAAGTTACGACAGATGCACAATAATACCATTGAGCAGCGTGAAGTGCGTTATCTTCACGATATTGAAGAGCAAGACAACAAGACGGATATTGAGCTATTTTAGTGCTAGGGGGGATTTCATGACCTTTGAGCTGATAACAAACCCATTGAGTTCGGCAAGAGCCGATTATATAGAGTGCCAGTCATGATAAAAGTACTGATTGTGGATGATTCGCCATTAATTAGGAGCTTGCTAAAAGAAATTTTAGGCCAAGCCAATGGTATTGAGGTTGTTGGTACTGCTGAGGATCCTTTCCAAGCCAGGGAGCTGATTAAGTCAACCAACCCAGATGTCCTGACCTTGGATATTGAAATGCCAAAAATGAATGGCATTAGTTTCTTAAAAAACCTGATGCGATTACGACCAATGCCTGTGGTGATGATTTCAACATTAACCCAAGAGGGCTCACCTGCAACCATAGAAGCATTGGAGCTCGGTGCGGTAGACTTTATTTCTAAGCCCACCAGTAATGTTGCCGACACCATGATGTCGTATGCCGATATTTTGGTTAAAAAGGTCCGAGTAGCAGCAACGGCTAGAGTCAGAACTTTCAGGCCACCTAAACAAGCTGAGATCCCTGTTGCTGATAAGCTGTCTTTCTCACGCACAACCGTATTTGCCATTGGCGCTTCCACTGGTGGTACTGAAGCGATCCGTGAAGTGCTAATGAAGCTACCCACTCACGCTCCCCCTGTGGTTATTACGCAACACATACCGCCGGTATTTAGTGCGTCATTTGCGCTGCGTATGGACCGCACCTGTGCTGTCGCCGTTAAAGAAGCAGAAGAGAGCGATGTGTTAAAACCAGGGCACGTTTATATTGCTCCTGGAGGGCGCCACTTAAGTGTGAAGCAAAAAGCAGGCAGTTACGTTTGTAGTCTCAGTGATGGTGAGCCGGTTAACCGCCATAAGCCGTCGGTGGAAGTTTTGTTTAATTCACTGTTGCCAGTTGCTAAACACGTTTGTGCGGTGATGCTAACGGGCATGGGCAGTGACGGTGCCAAAGCAATGCTGAGCTTACGTGAAGCGGGGGCAAAAACATTGGCACAAGATGAGCTGACCAGTGTTGTTTGGGGCATGCCCAAAGCCGCATTTGAGCTCAGGGCAACCGATACCTTAATTCCGCTTGGTCGCATGACCGAAGCGATGATCAACGCGGTTAAGAAGTAACCTTAACCGCGGACGGTTACTTCACTATCACCCAAGGCTGTGAGAACCAGTGGTAGCGGCCAGGCTCTGATATCGAAGGGGCCGTGCAGTTATAGCGCGAACGGCCCAATGGCAAAGCTTTGGGAGTGGTGATCTGAACTTGCTGCTCATTTACCCAGTTGATATCGGCTTGGCCCACACCAGAAACAAAACAAGCAAACTGACTCGAGTGAAAGTCTTGCTGGTTAAAATGCAGCGTTATCTGCGGTTGCTTATTGCTGGTGACACTGTTGTCGTATGCCATTTCTGCAATGGCAAAGGCTTTGGTGTCTAGTTTCACCTTCAGAGTATCAAGCTTGCTATAATTTCCAGAAGCAGGAAACCGGGGTAAGCGAGTAAAGTCTGATGTTGGGCCAACCGCACCGGAGTGTTGACCAATCCCAATGATGCCCAGTTCAGATACTAACTTTCGTAGCGCCTGATTAAACTCGCCATAAGGGTAAGCCAAGTAAGGGTAATCATGGCCTATCTCCGCTTTTATTCGTGCTTGCGACCAAGTAATATCTTGGCTGATCCGCTCACGCCATTGTGCTTGCGTTTCACCCTCTTGCTTGCGGTGTAAATAGTCATGCTGAGCGCTATGGTTCGCAATGGTCGCGCCTTTTTTTGCCACTTCTCTTAATTCTTGCCAGCTCATCACATAGCTTTTTTGCTCATCGATGAGTTTAGGGTTAACAAAAATAGTGTAGGGGTAACCAAACGACTCTAAAATGGGGGCCGCCGCACTGAGGTTATTTTTGTAACCGTCGTCAAAAGTAATGGCAACGGTTTTTGCTGGTAATGATTGCCCAGACTGCAGAGCAGATAACATCTCAGGCAAGGCAATTACCGAATAGTTATTGTCTTTTAAGTAGTTAAGGTGAGCTGTAAAAGTGTCCTCACTGACACTGGTTACGGCAGGGAGTTTTTCACTGACGTGATGATACTGTAAGATCACCGCACTCCAGACATTCGTTGAGAATAGGGCTAAGCCAAAAATAGTATGATGTATCAGTTTCTTAAGTGTCATAAAGCGCAACATGTGAGCCTCTTACTGCTTGCAGGTCCAATGATACTATCAAATATTACCGTGCCTTTGTTAGGTTTAGTTGATACTGCCGTGATTGGTCATATGGATCAAGCACACTATTTAGCAGGGATAGCATTAGGGTCGAGCTCCATCTCAGTGCTGTTTTGGCTGGCTAGCTTTTTACGAATGAGCACCACTGGGGTAATTGCTCAAGCCCATGGTCAACAAGACAGTGCCGCACTGGCACGGGCATTACTAACGAGTATTTTAATAGCGCTAATGTTTGCGGTTACGTTAATTGCTCTGTCACCGTTACTTATTAGTGTTATGGCGCAGCTATCAGACTCATCCAGCGAAGTGCTTGAGCAAGCCGAACGTTACTTTCAGATCCGAGTCTTCAGTGCCCCAGCAGCCATGGTTAACTTGGTTTTACTAGGTTTTATGCTGGGAATGCATTACGGCCGTGGGCCATTTTACCTCGTGCTGTTTACCAACTGCATTAATATTGCTCTGGATATTTTATTTGTGGTTGGCTTTGATTGGGGAGTCGCAGGCGCAGCCTGGGCTTCCTTGATTGCCGATTATGCAGCTCTGGGATTGGCCTGTTATTTAACACTGCAGGTTGCCAAAAAACAGCAGCTTAGTCTCACTCTGAAATGGCCGTCACGTGCGCAGTGGCTTAGCCTGCTTTCGTTAAACCGTGATATCTTTATTCGCTCGTTGATATTGCAGCTGTGTTTTAGCTTTATGACGTTTTATGGGGCTAGGCTGGGTGAAACGACCTTGGCTGCCAATTCAGTCTTGTTAAACTTCTTAATGCTGGTGAGCTTTGCACTGGATGGCATAGCTTATGCGGCGGAAGCCAAAGTAGGAAAAGCAAAAGGTGAGCAGGATGTCTCACAGTTGCACATGTGGGTGAAAATAAGCCTGTTTTGGGGCACGGCTTTTGCGCTGCTGTATTGCTTATTGTTTATCTTTGCTGGTGGCTTCATTATTCGCTTACTCACCAGTATTCCTGCTGTTATCCAGCATGCAGAAACCTTCTTACCTTGGTTGATGGTGTTGCCTTTGGTAGCTATGGCGTGCTTTCTATTTGATGGCGTGTTCGTCGGTTTAACGCGCGCGGCGGCAATGCGAAATAGCATGGTGATTGCGGCATTGTGTGGTTTTTTCTTGCCTTTGTGGTTGGCGCGTGAGTTTGATAACCATGGCTTATGGTTAGCAATGAGTTGCTTTATGGCAATGCGGGGGCTGACTTTAGCGCTGATCTATCTACGTTTATATCGAATGCAGCGGTTGCTGGATTAATTGCTGTCGAAAGGATCGTTTTGCTTAAGTGCTTGACGGCGTTGCTCTCGTGCCTCGATGACTTGTGAAAAACGGTTGGCAAAAATGCCTAAGTAGCCGTAAAAAGCACACCCTAAGCCAGGCACTAATACAATTAACCCAACCAGTTGTAACCAGTGAGTTTGACGGTAGCCAAAGTAAATAAGCGCTGCAGCAGTAATGACGAGGGCGAGACCACTTAAAAAGAATTTAAGGCTTCGCTTAGGGTGAGACCCTAAGCGATAAATGGTGGCTTTCATTGCTTAATAGTAAGAATGCTCACCGCGTGAGTGCTCAGTAATATCACGAACACCGGTGATTTCATCAAACTTAGCGATCATTTCTTTTTCAATGCCATCTTTTAAGGTGACATCAATCATAGAACAACCATTACAGCCGCCGCCAAATTGTAATACTGCAACACCTTCCGAGGTGATCTCGACTAAACTTACTTGACCACCATGATTCGCTAGTTGCGGATTAACCTCAGTCACTAACATGTGTTCAACACGCTCTTCTAGACTGGCATCGTCACGCAGCTTACGGGCTTTGGCATTAGGTGCTTTAAGGGTCAATTGACTGCCCATTTTATCGGTGACAAAGTCGATATCGGCTTCTTCTAAGAAAGGGGCGCTCTCTTCGTCAACCACAGCTTCAAAGCCATTAAATGGCAAGCGAATGTCGCTTTCTTCAACGGCATCGGCTGGGCAGTATGATACGCCACATTCTGCTTGAGCTGTGCCTGGGTTTACAACGAATACTCTGATATTGGTGCCGTCAGCCTGATCGGCTAGTAGCTTGGCGAAATGGCTTTGGGCAGATTCTGAAATACGGATCATAACTTGCTCTATACTTGACTAAATTACTCGGTTAATCGTTATCATACTCTCCTCATCGTGTTGTCGCCAGTGTTCAACGTAAAAATTTGGTAATTTCCGGTGTACTTGGTAGCGTCAAAAGTATACAAAATTAAAGGAAATCAATATGCGCTTAATCGTTAGCTTTTTACTATTGTTGAGTTGCGTGGTGCAAGCCAAGCCACTCGACTATTACTTTGATGATGAAGTTCAGTTTGACCCCGCGATCACTACGCCTGAGCAGGCGTTTGGTTATCAAGTGGGAGATTGGCATTTGCGCCATGGTCAAATTGTACAATATTTGCAAACCCTTGCTGCGCAAAGCCCGAGACTCAGTATCGAAACCATAGGCTACAGCCACGAACAGCGCCCTCTGGTTTTATTGCGAGCCACCTCGAGCAAGCAGCAAACCCAGCTGGAACAAATTCGCCAACAGCACATTACCTCGTTAAGCTCAGAGCAAGCACGAACTGAGCAGCCTTTGGTGATGTGGATGGGTTACAGTGTGCACGGCAATGAATCTTCAGGCAGTAATGCTGCGGTGTTAATTGCCTATTATCTTGCTGCAGCACAGGGCAAAGCCATTGATGCCTTGCTGGATAATGCCGTGATATTACTCGATCCCGCGCTTAACCCAGATGGCTTGTCTCGCTTTGCCACTTGGGCCAACAGCAATCGCAGTAAGTCGGTATCTACCGATCCGGCTCACCGTGAACACAATGAATCATGGCCATCGAGTCGCACCAATCATTATCTGTTTGATTTAAACCGTGACTGGCTATTGTTGCAGCACCCTGAATCACGAGCCCGGATTAAGGCATTTCATCACTGGAAGCCGAATGTGTTAACGGATTTCCATGAGATGGGCCCTAACAGCACTTATTTCTTCCAACCTGGGATCCCGTCACGCACGCACCCTATTACTCCGCAGCAAAACGTGACCTTAACCAATACCATTGGCCAGTTTCATGCTGATGCCTTAGACGCTCAAGGCAAACTTTACTTTACTCAAGAAAGTTTCGATGACTTTTATTATGGCAAGGGCTCGACTTATCCCGACGTTAACGGTGCGGTGGGAATTTTATTTGAACAAGCCAGCAGCCGAGGTCACCAACAAGAAACCCAATATGGTGTGTTAACCTTTCCAGAAACAATAAAAAATCAGGTGACGACCAGTCTTTCTACCTTTAAAGCTGGCTTAGCCAACAAAAAAGCATTATTAGATTATCAGCAAAACTTTTATGCCAAGGCGACAGAGCTTGGTAGTAAAGATGATAACTATGGCTTTGTGGTGGCGAAAGGCAACGATGCCTATCGCTTTGATGCTTTTAAATCGCTACTGCAGCAGCATGATATTAACGTGCAGTACTTAACTAAGAGCAAAGAAATCAAAGATGGTGAGTATCACCAAGGCGACCTTTTTGTGCCACTGGCGCAACCGCAATACCGTTTAATTAAAGCGTTATTTAGTACCCAAACCAATTTTGCCGATAACACCTTTTATGATGTTTCTGGTTGGACGTTACCTTATGCCTTTGATCTAAATTTTGCTGCAGTAGAAAGCAGCTGGGGTATTGAGGTAAGTGATGTATTACCAAGCAAGGCCATCGCGAGTTTACCTCCAAGTCCAGGAAAATATGCTTATGCTATTGATTGGCAGCACTATTTAGCACCACAGCTAGCCAATAGACTGTTGCAACAAGGGGTAAAAGTCGCCGCGGCGATGTCACCATTTACCGCCAAAACAACAGCCAGCGAGCGTGACTTTGCTGCTGGCACGCTGGTGGTTGCTCGTGGTATTCAGGATAACCCAGAGTGGTTTGAGCTACTTACTTCGACTGCACAAGAGCTTAATATTCCTGTGCATGGAATTACTTCAGGTCTCACCACTGATGGAATAGACTTTGGCTCACGCCAAATGCTGCAGCTTAAAGCCCCTCAGGTACTTATTGTTGGTGGTGAAGGGGTAAGCCAATACGAAGTCGGCGAGCTATGGTATCACCTCGACCGCCATGTGGCTTTGGCACCGAGTATTATCGAAAAAAGCGACTTAGCAGCGGTGGATCTATCCCGTTACAGTCATATTTTGTTGGCGAATGGTAACTATAAGGATCTCAGTGACAAAGCCAAGACGCAGCTGCATAGCTGGGTCGCTAAAGGTGGGGTGATCTGGGGTCAAAAACGTGGTGCTCAGTGGCTAATTGAGCAGCAGCTATTAGACGCTAAAATGGTATCGCGTAATGAAATGCGTGAACAATTTACTAGCCAAGGGTTACGGTTTGCTGATCGCGATAGCCTAGCGGCACGACAGCGCATTGCCGGTGCTATCTTTGATGCTCGTTTAGACTTAACTCATCCGTTAGCTTATGGCTTTGCAGATAGTCAGTTGCCGGTGTTCAAAAATAGCACTTGGCTTATGTACTCTGATGGCAAGCCCTTTATTGAGGCGCTGTCATATACCAAAGCCCCCCTGCTTGCAGGCTATGCCGATAAGACCAATGTTTCGCAAATTGCTGACAGTTCCGTCTTAATTGCCACTAAGGCAGGCAAGGGCGTTGCCATCGGAATGACAGATAACCCGGTGTTTAGAGGGTTCTGGTATGGCTCTAGCCGACTGCTGAGTAATACGCTGTTCTTTGCTAAGGCCACACGTTAATTTTTTGCTTGATATGGTGTGAGGCATAGCGCCATTGCCCACACCATATCAGCTCCTCCTTCCTTACAGGTTTTGGCGGCTGAGTCTATGGTCGCCCCAGTGGTGATAACATCGTCGATCAAGACTATTTTTTTACCTTGCAGTGGCTGGTTAAGTGAAAACGCAGCCGTTACATTTTGTTGTCGCTGAGCTAAGCTCAAACGGCTTTGCGGTCGTGTTTTTTTATCTCGTCGTAAAACACTGGGTTGTAATGGCAAACATTTAAAAGCCTGCTCAACTTGGTTGTAGCCGCGCTGAATTAAACGCTGTGGATGCAAGGGTAAACAACAAACAATGTCCGCTGTAATAGGTGCCTCATCACAAAATCGCAGCCATAACCTTTGTGCCAGCGCCGTCAAAGCCAATTGGCAATGCTTTTGTTGCTGAAACTTCATCCCCTTTAGCCATTGGCTTTGTGGCAGCTGATACCAGCATGCTGCGGTTAAGCCATCGCAATGGGGTATTGCAACGATACGTTCAACATCTGGGTGTTGAATAAGATTGATATGGTAGTCGGAAAAAGCCTGCAGCTGCTCAGTGCAAGAAGAACACAATTGTGCCCCCAACACAGGCAGAGTACAGCATAAACAACGTCGCGAGTGCCAACGCTCAAGCAGGTGAGATAATAACGTCATTGCTTTCCATCCTTGGTTAGCTATCATTGCCCTCAAGTTTGGTAGAGAGACGTAAAAAATGCAAAAACAGCTGGTTTTCCTCCATGGCTGGGGGATGAACAAGGCCGTCTGGCAATTATGTCAGCAAACGCTGGCAACAGATAAATCATTGCAAATACAAGCACTGAATTTACCAGGTTTTGGTGGCGAGGCGCTCCCCACCAGTGGCTTTTCAATCACAGCTTGCGCAGAGCAACTGGCTGAGCAATTGCCAGACCACAGTATTTTAGCCGGTTGGTCGTTAGGAGGGCTATTTGCTCTCTACTTAGCGCATCATTACCCCCATAAAGTGAGTAAGGTGGTGCTGGTATGCGCCTCTCCTTATTTTTGTCAAAGTAGCGAGTGGCCTGGAATTAAGCCCGATGTGTTGGCAAACTTTGCTACCCAGCTACAGCGAGATAGTAATAAAACCATAGAGCGTTTTTTGGCGATCCAAGCCATGGGAAGTGAACACGCTAGAGAAGACATTAAGCAGTTACGGCAATTGCTCGCGAGCTTGCCAGCACCACAGCAACAAGCGCTTGCTGGTGGACTTAACATGTTACAGTCATTAGACCTAAGAGTGGTTTTTAGTGAATTAAAGCAGCCTGTGGCAGGGGTTTTTGGACGCTTAGACTCTTTGGTGCCGGCTGCGGTCGTCGACGATATGCACAAGCTTAACGCAAACTTTCGCGCTCACGTCATGGCGAAAGCCTCACACGCGCCGTTTATTTCGCATAAAGATGATTTTATATCGCTTCTAAAAACAATTATTTAGTGCCTAATATAAGTAAAAGCGGCAAAAAATTGCCGCTTTTACTTTCTTTTCTTGCTTGGTTGCGCAATAATTAGTCAATAAGTGTAACTGTATCTAGGTGGTACTATGCCAATAGGTGATGTATTAAATAACGGTATTGACGGCTATAACCGCGCTGCGCAGGGCATTGCCCAAGCCAGTGCAGATATTAACCGTGCCGCGGTTGAGCAACAAAGCGCAGATGAAAGGGCTTCTCAACGCCAGTTACAAGCAGCAAGCAGTGATGAAGCCACAACTGCACCAGTGAGTGAAACGCCAAGTTTGACTGAATCTGTGGTGGCATTAAAAGTTGAAGAGTTTAATGCTAAAGCCAATGTTCAGACCATACGTACGGCTGACGAAGCACTGGGAACGTTAATTGATATCAAAGTGTAATGAACATTGTAACGCCCCCGCCGGCGATGAACCTCAACACTGCCAACGTGTACACCGAAACCGCTGTACGCGACAACCAGCTACGCGAAGTTATACCTAAACCCGCGCCCAGCAACCCTACGTTTGCAGAAAATAAAAACTCCACGGATGCCGATAAAGGTCGTTTCGCTAATGCCGACGAGGCCAAGGTATACGATGCCACCGGTAAGGCCGAGCAAGATAAATCGGTAAATGCGAAAAACGAAGGCGAACAAGAGCAGGGTCAGCAGCAGGAAAAGAGCGAGCAGGAGCAGCAACAGGCAGAGCAAGACGAGCAAGTAGTTCAGGAGCTCAAAGCCCGAGACCGTGAAGTGCGCCAACATGAGCAAGCTCATGCTAGAGTGGGAGGGCAATATGCTGGCTCCCCCAGCTATGAGTATCAACGCGGTCCTGATGGCAACAACTACGCCATTGGCGGTGAGGTAATGATTGATGTTGGACCCATCGAAGGCGACCCAAAAGCCACCATTGAAAAAATGCAAACCGTAAGAGCGGCTGCTTTGGCTCCTGCTGAGCCCTCTGGTGCTGACCGCGCGATTGCCGCGGATGCCACTCAGAAGCTGTCAAGCGCCCAAGCAGAGCTTGCCAAGCAATCGATCAGTGGTGAAGAGCAAGACAAACCAAAGCGGGTGCAGAGCATTCAAACGCGACGTTTGAGTGGTGAGCAAGCAGCAGCCGAGAGCGAAGGTGAGCAGGCTAAGCTAAAGCAAGATGCGGATCCGCATGCCATTGCCATGCCCATTGAACCCGATCCTGAAATTCAAGCCAGAGCGTTACGGATCTCTGACTTCTATTATCAAGTAGCGGCACCGAATAAACCGGCGTCGCTTTCCGTAGAAATTTAACCGGAGCAGCGGCTTTTCCTCCGCGAGTCGCTACATAGCAACGAGTTAAAACCCCAACAACCGAAAAGCGCGACGTTAGCCGCGCTTTTCTTTGCTTGTTTTATACCAGTGCTATTTTTTCAATTTTGCAAAGGCTTCGGCGAACGCGTTCCCCATGGCAGCATTGCCATTATCGCGAGACTTTTGCTTAGCCGCTTTATTACCTTGTTTACCTTTGGCCGGTTTCTGGTTGGGTTTGTGCGATGCCGCTGGATTAACTTCGTCATGCAGTCGCATGGTAAAGCTGATGCGTTTACGGGGTACGTCAACCTCAATAACTTTTACTTTAACAATATCACCTGCCTTAACCACATCTCGAGGATCAGAGATAAACTTATCGGTGAGTGCCGAAATATGGACGAGACCATCTTGGTGGACGCCAACGTCTACGAACGCGCCAAAGTTTGCCACATTCGATACTACGCCCTCTAGCACCATTCCCACTTTTAGGTCATTGATAGTCTCAACGCCAGCTTTGAATTGCGCTGTTTTGAACTCAGGACGCGGGTCGCGGCCAGGTTTATCGAGCTCTTTGATGATGTCATTAACGGTAGGCAAGCCAAACTTATCGGTAACATAGTCATTGGCAACCAGTGCATTTAACACCTCTGAGTTACCTAGTATGCCAGACACGGCAATATTCTGCTTTTCACACATGGCTTTTACCACCGGGTAGGCTTCAGGGTGCACTGCTGAAGCATCCAGCGGATCGCTGCCATTGCTAATACGCAAGAAACCAGCGGCTTGCTCAAAGGCCTTAGGACCCAGTCTTTCGACTTTCTTTAGTGCCTTGCGGTTTGCAAATGAGCCGTGCTCATCACGGTATTTCACAATGTTACTGGCTAATGTTTTGTTTAAACCCGACACGCGAGTAAGCAAAGGAACAGAAGCGGTGTTCACGTCAACACCTACTGAGTTCACACAATCCTCAACAACTGCAGTCAGTGATTGCCCTAATTGACTCTGTGAAACATCATGTTGGTATTGCCCTACGCCAATAGACTTAGGTTCAATCTTAACCAGCTCAGCCAGAGGGTCTTGCAGTCTTCTGGCGATCGATACGGCACCGCGTAAAGAGACATCAAGATCTGGAAACTCATTGGCGGCAAACTCAGACGCCGAATACACCGACGCTCCGGCTTCACTGACCATGACTTTGTTTAATTTAAGCTCAGCGGCATTTTTCAATAGTTCAGCGGCCAATTTATCGGTTTCACGCGAAGCAGTACCATTGCCGATAGCAATCAGCTCGACTTTATATTGGCGACACATTTGTTCAAGTGTCTTCAGTGATTTATCCCACTGATTTTGCGGTGCATGAGGGTGGATAGTACTGGTTGCTACCAGCTTTCCTGTGGCATCGACAATGGCAACCTTGCAGCCTGTACGTAGTCCAGGGTCTATACCCATGGTCACCTTTGCACCAGCTGGTGCGGCCATCAGCAGGTCTTTTAAGTTTTTGGCAAAGACATCAATGGCATCGCGCTCTGCACGTTCACGCATGGCGGCCAAAAACTCGTTTTCGAGGTGTAAGGCGATCTTAATTTTCCAAGCCCATTGTACTACGCTCATTAACCAGTCACTGGCCGCACAACCTGATACCGCAAGTTGGTAGTGATCCGCAATCATTTGAGCACAAAACTGCGCCGCATCCTGAGCACTGGGTTCTGGATTGATGTTAAGCTGCAGTACGCCTTCATTGCGCGCTCTGAGCATAGCCAAAGCGCGATGCGAAGGCACTTTGCTTAATAATTCGTTGTGTTCAAAATAATCACGGTACTTGTTGCCACTCTCTTCTTTGCCTGCAACCACTTTGGCTTCGAGTTGGGCGTTAAGTTTTAAGTGCTGACGGAGCTTGGCTAATAATTTAGCGTCTTC
The DNA here is from genome assembly GCF_048515945.1 of Pseudoalteromonas 'SMAR'. Taxonomy (NCBI): domain Bacteria; kingdom Pseudomonadati; phylum Pseudomonadota; class Gammaproteobacteria; order Alteromonadales; family Pseudoalteromonadaceae; genus Pseudoalteromonas; species Pseudoalteromonas 'SMAR'. The sequence goes on along the minus strand of NZ_JBLWMW010000030.1, from coordinate 28,462 downwards.
GGCAAAACGCTCCATCAGGATAAACTTAGCACCATCCAAGGCCGCTTTGCTGTCTGCAACTCCGGCATCGGCGTTAACAAAAGCTAAAGCCTGCTGTTCCGGGTTAAGATTAGGATCGGCAAACAAGGCATCCGCCAGCGGCTCAAGCCCTGCTTCAATGGCGATTTGGCCCTTGGTGCGGCGCTTGGGTTTGTAGGGTAAGTACAAGTCTTCAAGCTCAGTTTTACTCTCTGCAGCATTGATCTCAGCGCTCAGCTCGCTACTCAGTTTGCCCTGCTCATCAATGGTTTTAAGAATAAATTCACGGCGCTCATCCAGCTCACGTAAATAGCTTAGGCGCTGTTCTAGCAAACGCAGCTGTGTGTCGTCTAAGCCACCCGTTACTTCTTTACGGTAGCGGGCAATAAATGGCACTGTGGCCCCTTCGTCTAGCAAGGTAACAGCAGCGGTTACTTGTTGCTCTTTAGCATTCAATTCCGTTGCTAAACGTTGTGCGATATTGCTCATGCAAAATCCTTATAATCTCTTATAACTGTTTTATGGCCGTGTGGCACTAACCTAACCTGATGAGGCTGGCTTACCAAGGTGCCGCGAGCTAATTACTGGCTAATATAGTATCACTGATCTGTGTCGCTACGATATTCGATTTGATTGATAAACCAAAGTCGTTCGCCTTGTGGAGAGCGGACGACGACTTCATCATCGACCTGTTTACCTAACAGCGCCCTTGCCATTGGGGCATCGATGGAGATGTAGTCGTTGCGGTCATAAATTTCATCAGGACCAACAATGCGAAATTGTCGCACTTCGCCGGCTTCACTTTCCACTTCAACCCAAGCACCAAAAAAGACTTTGCCTTCTTGCTGACGATCGTAGGCGACCACTTTCAGCTCAGGTAAACGCTTACGCAAAAAGCGCACTCGGCGGTCGATTTGCCGCAGTAGGCGTTTATTGAAGGTGTAATCGGCGTTTTCAGAGCGATCGCCTAGGCTGGCTGCCCAATTCACAATTTTGGTGATTTCAGGGCGCTTTTCAAACCATAAGTGGTCATGCTCTTGCTGCAACTGACGATAACCTTCTGGGGTGATTAAATTTGTCTTCATAAGGCCATGGTTGGTGTTAAATGTCTTGTAATGTTCGGTAACAATCTAGTATCAATGTATGGTGTCTAAAGTAGTGAAATTCAATTATATTTAAGAATAATAATATTACCATGCTGAAAGTATGCACAGCGGTTACTTAATTTACGCTGTAACAGCAAGCTAATCACTTTTTCAGACTTATAAATAGAAGAAAGTAAATGGGAAACGAAACCACTAAAGTACTAGTTGTTGATGATGATATGCGCTTACGCAGTTTGCTTGAACGTTACTTGGTTGAGCAAGGGTTCATTGTCAGAAGCGCCGCCAATTCCGAGCAAATGGATCGCTTAATTGAGCGAGAGAATTTCCACCTAATGGTACTCGACCTGATGCTTCCGGGCGAAGACGGTTTATCGATTTGTCGTCGTCTGAGGCAAAAAGAAAATGAAATCCCCATTGTTATGCTGACCGCCAAAGGCGATGAAGTGGATAGAATCATCGGTTTGGAGTTAGGGGCGGATGATTATATTCCTAAGCCTTTCAACCCCAGGGAGTTATTGGCACGGATTAAAGCAATATTGCGCCGTCGCGCCAAAGAGGTCCCAGGGGCTCCCGCGGCGGAAGAAAACGAAGTCAGTTTTGGTGACTTCACACTCAACTTGGCAACCCGAGAAATGCAACACGGTGATGAGACGATTTCGCTCACCAGTGGTGAGTTCGCGGTGCTTAAAGCATTGGTTAGCCACCCTCGAGAGCCGCTCAGCCGTGATAAGTTGATGAACTTAGCGCGAGGCCGTGATTACAGTGCGCTGGAGCGCAGCATTGATGTTCAAGTGTCGCGCTTACGCCGGATGATTGAGGACGATGCCGCCAATCCACGTTATATTCAAACCGTGTGGGGTTTGGGATACGTTTTTGTACCCGATGGCGTGAAGTAGTCTTATGTTACCTCGTAGTGCCTTTGGGCAAACCGTCTTTTTTGTCGGTGCTTTACTGCTCATAAACCAGGTCGTTTCTTATGTCACGGTAACGCTCTATGTCTTCAAACCCACCTTTGAACAGGTCAACTTGATGCTAGCTAAGCAAGTAAAAACGGTGTTCATTGACTGGGAAGACGGCGTCGAAGTGGACTCTAGCCTGTCGAGTAAGTTCTTTGAAATTACCGGTATTGAGGTGATGACACAGCGGGATGCTTATCGTAATGGCCTCGGTCAAGCAAAAGAGTATACGCTACTATCTCGCAGTATGTCTGAGCAGCTCAATGGCTCTGCCCGAGTGCGGATCAGTCAAGGCGACCCTGTGGTTTACTGGGTTGAGACACCACAGGCACCAGGATACTGGGTACGAGTACCTTTAGCTGGGCTGAGTGAAACAAAAATGGAGTTTTTGGTTTTTTACCTTTCCAGTATTGGTTTTCTCAGTGTGCTAGGTGGCTGGTTATTTGCTCGACACTTGAATAAGCCATTAAAGTCGTTGCAGGTGGCCGCAAGCCGAGTCGGTGATGGTGACTTTTCAACCCGCTTAGTGGAAGAGGGCTCAACGGAAGTAATAGAAGTGACTCGGGCGTTTAACAAAATGTCTAAGGGCATTGCCGAACTGGAAAACGATCGGCGGCTATTAATGGCTGGGGTATCGCACGATTTACGTACGCCATTAACTCGGATTAGGTTAGCCACCGAGATGATGTCGGAAGAGGAAGACTATTTGCGTGATGGCATCATTGACGATATTGAGGACATGAATGCCATCATTGATCAATTCATTGAATATTTGCGTCATCATAATGGCGCCGAAATGATCAGCGGCGATGTTAATGGCGTCGTTGAAGAGGTCGTTCATGCTGAGCAACAACATCAACGGCCAATACATTTCCAAGCAGAAGCCCATTTACCCGAAGTGGTCATGAATGCGGTTGCCATCAAGCGGGTGGTGACGAATATGATTGAAAATGCTATTCGCTACTCGCAAGAAGCGATTGAGGTCAGCACAGAATACAGCGCAAAACACCGCGCGGTACTGGTAAATGTGATGGATCGTGGCCCGGGTATTCCTGAGTCTGAGTTGGAGTCGGTGTTTGAGCCCTTTAAACAAGGGGATCAAGCGCGCGGCAGTGATGGCAGCGGCCTTGGGCTTGCTATTATTAAACGCATTATCACCACCCATGGCGGCCGGGTAAAGCTGCGCAACCGCGAAGGGGGTGGCCTAATAGCACAGATTTCACTGCCCATTGCGAAAAAATACAGCTCGCAATAAAGGACTGCCCTTGGCAACAGAAAATACTCGTAGTGTAAGCTATACCCCAGGTTGCCTCGAAGAGACGCTGGTGATGCAAATAAAGTCTGTCATTGCCGCTTCATTTAACGGCATTGATGCGGATGCTTATTATCAGCACTACTTTGATGATCCGGCTGTTTCAAAGCGGCGTTTGCGGCTGTACTTTGAAGATAACCTGGTGGTGGGGTATTGCTTGCTGACTTTTACTGATGTGTCTAAACGGCAAGTAGTCATAGGGGCATCAGCGGCATTTTTAGCCCATCACCGTGGCAATAATAATACCTTTGCCTTTTCTATTATCGAAGCAATCAAGCACTATGCTCAGCGCCCTTGGCAGCATCATGTTTACGCCGATACCATGCTGAGCCCCGCGATGTTTCGGGCTATGGCCAAGAATATTGCTATCGTTTACCCCAGTCAAACAGGTTTTAATCCTAAGGTAGCCTCCCTTTATGAGAAGCTTAACCCAGAGGGAATAATCAGCGCCGGCAATAACATGCGTTGCTTGCGCAAAGTGGGCCGGCATGTCAGTTACAGCGCAGCTGAAATCAGTCAGTTTAGAGCCAGTCAAAAGCCAGAAATTACACTGTATTGCCAAGTGAACCCAAACTTTCATCAGGGGGTTGCACTGGTAACCATTATTCCTATTTCAGTTAGGCAATTAATGAGCACGGCAATAAAGCTTTTTGCCAGAATCTTCACTGGCTGAATTACAGTAAAGGCGTTGAAGACGCCTTTGCTGTCTATCAGTTTTCTAGCTAGGGCACATTCCCAAAGATTCACAAATCGCAGGGTGGGTGTTGCAGACTTGCCAACTATTGCAGTCAATTTTAGAGACTTCGTACTCTCCTGCCGCGATCTGCTGTGTTACTGTTCGTTGCAGTTGATCCGCTCTTAGTGATTTGAGTGGCTTCTTTTTTAGTCTTAGTTTCATTAGCTTTCCTTAAACGTTAGTCAATAGCATTTATATGAAAGCATAAAGTTAATGGTGGGTTAAGATTTGTTGGTTGAAGTTTACTCAAGTTCATTATCTTTGCTTAATTAAGTCGCGTTTTTTTAAGCATGCAAACCTTATTTAGCAGCACTTTTTACTTGGATTATTTGGTGCAGTAGAGCTCGAACTTTATACGATTGCGGTTACTGCAGTGGCAGTTGAAGCCTAGTGGCAGAATAAAGTGATGGAATGAGCAGACACAAAAAAACGCCCAACGAGGGGCGCTTTTGATAAAGGAATCTTACTGGGTGGCTTAGCCGCGTGGACCCGCTGCTTTTATCGCCTCAGAGACATCATACTTAGCAAAGTTTTCTTTGAAGTCTGTTGCCAGCTTCGCTGCATACTCTGCGTATTTGTCTTTATCCTGCCAAGTATTGACTGGGTTTAGCAATTCACTATTAACCCCTTCAACAGCCACTGGCACGTCTAGATTAAGCGCTTCAATGTGTTGTGTTTCAACGCCATCCAATGTGTCGTTAACAATTGCATCAATCACTGCGCGAGTAGTTGGAATATCAAAACGCTTACCTACACCGTAAGGGCCACCGGTCCAGCCAGTATTCACCAAGTACACCTTAGCGCCAAACTCACGTACACGCTTCATCAACAACTCAGCGTATACGCCGGCAGGGCGAGGGAAGAAAGGCGCACCGAAACAGGTAGAGAAGGTAGATTCAATATCTGATGTTGAGCCAATCTCAGTTGAACCTACTTTTGCAGTGTAGCCACTTAGGAAGTGATAGGCTGCAGCTTCTTCGCTTAGGATAGAAACTGGCGGTAATACACCACTAACATCGCAGGTTAAGAAGACCACGGCACGCGGTTCACCAGCACGGTTTTCTTCTTTACGCTTTTCTACGTGCTCAAGTGGGTAAGCGGCTCGAGTGTTTTGCGTTAAACTTGAATCGGTGTAATCGGGGGTGCGAGTTTCATCGAGCACGACATTTTCTAAGATAGTACCAAAGCGGATGGCATCCCAAATTACCGGTTCATTCTTTTGTGAAAGATCGATGCATTTTGCGTAGCAACCGCCTTCAATGTTGAATACGCTGCCTGGTGCCCAGCCATGCTCGTCATCACCAATAAGGAAGCGTTTTGGATCGGCTGACAAAGTGGTTTTACCGGTGCCAGAAAGGCCAAAGAACAACGTAGTATCGCCCGCTTCACCAACGTTCGCGCTGCAGTGCATTGGTAATACACCTTTCGCTGGGAGCAAGAAGTTCTGTACCGAGAACATCGACTTTTTCATTTCACCAGCGTAATGCATGCCAGCAATAAGCACCTTACGTTGTGCAAAATTAATGATAACCGTGCCATCGCTGTTGGTGCCATCGCGTTCAGGGTCACAAACAAATGACGGCACATTCATCACCTGCCACTCAGGTAAGTCAGCAGCATTATAGTTGTTAGGTTCAATAAACATGTTCTTGGCAAAAATGTGATGCCATGCCGTTTCGGTGGTCACATTTACTGGCAAATAGTGCTCAGGATCGGCGCCAACTTCAAGGTGAGAGACGAAGTGGTCATTTTCAAGCACTTGAGCTTCAACGCGAGCCCATAAAGCATCAAATTTATCGGCATCGAATGGGCGATTGACATTGCCCCATTGGATGTCATTTTCTGTGCTTGATTCTTTAACGATAAAACGGTCGTTAGGAGAGCGTCCAGTACGGCGACCTGTTTTTGCAACAAAAGCTCCATTTGCGGCTAAAGTGCCCTCGCCACGGCGGATCGCGTGTTCGACAAGTTCAGCTGCAGTTAAATCGACAAAACGAGTAGCGCTTGAAGTCATGTTTATACCTAAAAAGTGAGAGTTGAACGGGATAGCTCTGGGGTACTTTTGCCCTAAGCTGATTTTATAGTAACAGATGGAATTGAGATATTCGAGACTTTGAAGGGACTAAAACTGCATAAAAACAGCAAAAAACTTGAATAATTTCAATGATACCGGTGTCATAAATTTAGGGCTTTTTATGACACCGGTATCACTTTTTGGGGATAAAAAAACCGCTAATTTCAGCGGCTTTATTTACTATGTCGAGCTAAAAGCTGATTTAGTTAAAAATCGATTTAATATCTTGCTCGTTAAAGACATAATTTTTCAAACAATAATGGCAACTGATGTTGATTTCGCCTTGTTCCTTTATATCTGCCATTAGAGCGTCAAGGCCAATGTTGGCCAGTGCATTTTCGGTTTTTGCACGGCTACAGCCACAGACAAACTCAATGGCTTGTGGCTCGAATAGCTGCGGGTTGTCTTCGTGGTATAAGCGAGTCAGCACGGTGTTTGCGTCTAGCTCCAACAACTCATCGTCTTTGATGGTATTGCTAAGCGCTTCTAAATGTTCAAAGTCCGCCAATGACTTTTCTTTATCAACCGGCAGTACTTGTAAAAATAACCCAGCTGCTTTTACGCTGTCGTTATTTACGCGGGTCGCAAACCACAGACGCGTTTTTAACTGCTCAGACTGTTCAAAGTATTCTTCTAAGCACTCTGCTAACGTTGGTTTAGCAAGAGGAACAATGCCTTGATAACGCTCACCTTTGGTCGGAGTAATGGTGATCACCATGTGGCCCTTGCCAAACAGCTCTTGAATTGAGCTACCAGACACCTCTGATTGCATTCTTGCAACCCCTCGCATTTGTTGCTTGTGGTTACCATTGATCACCGCATATTTTACCGCTCCATCACCTTGAAGTTGGACCGCAATGTCCCCTTCGAACTTTAGAGTGGCAGTTAATAGACTGGTCGCTACAAGTAGCTCGCCTAAAAGCTGCTGAACAGGCTCTGGGTAATTATGACCGCTGATGATGTCACTGAAGGTTTGCTCTATCTGTACAAGCTCACCACGGACATCAAGCTTGTCAAAAATATAACGATGAAGTAAATCAGTCTGCATTAATGAAAATCCTAGTTTGACTTCAATTTAAGTAATTCACGGCGCTGCTTTTTGTCTGGCTTGGTTGCCGGACGAGGCGCAAATAAACTGTTGTTTTTGCGTGCAAGCGCGTTTTGGGTTCGTTTTTCAATACTTGCTTCAGACTCTTCATAAAGAGTTTGGGCAATCGGAGCGGCTTGGCGTTTATCTATTATTTTGAGGACTGTGACTTCTTTTTCCTCATAGCCTTGGGCAAGTTTAATCAGTGCACCTACTTCAACGTTCTTGCTGGGCTTACAACGCTGACCGTTGTAATGAACCTTACCTCCTTGCACCATCTCACGTGCCAGGGCTCTGGTTTTATAGAAGCGAGCCGCCCATAACCATTTATCAAGGCGAACTTTCTGTTCTGCTTGGTTGTTTTCCTGCTGGAGTTTTGTCACAATTCGTTAACTATTTTTTAGGGTGAAAATTAACCCCATAAATTTAGCATATTTCGCCTTGCAAACAAAGCTAATAGCATCATGCTAAGAGCGAAGTACAGCGTATCATTATCGATTAATAGAACGAACCGAGTTCGAGCTGTGCGCGGTTATCGACGAGTTTCTCAAGTGTACCGATTTAATTAAAAGTTTAACAATTACACGCTTGTTGAAAAATAAGCGAAGCGGTACACTGGGGCGTTCAAGAGAATAAGAAAAGTATTATATGGAATTACAGTTACAACAACTTCAACGGTTTTGGCTTAAGTTGCCGCATGCCAAACTGAGCTATGCCATTGTTATCTTTTCGGTTGTTTATGTCGCGTTTTTGTTTTCGCAGCTGTTTTGGTTATTGTGGCCAGTTCCTCAAACGCAACCTTTAGCCTCAGCCTCTCAGGTTTACAGCCAATCAAGCGGTGGTGTCTCAAGTAACAATATTATTGCTAATAACCTGTTCGGTAAAGCAGCCGAAGGGGAAGTTGCAAAACCTGCCCCTGTGGTCTCCGACGCCCCTGAAACCACCTTGAATGTACGATTAACTGGCATTGTGGCAGTAAGCCAAGACGATGGTGCTGGTTTAGCCATTATTGAGTCGCAAGGTCGTCAAGAAACATACAGTGTGGAACAAGCGATAAAAGGAACTCGAGCAAAACTGGCTCAGGTGTTGCCAGACCGGGTGATCTTAGATGTCAGTGGCCGTTTTGAAACCTTGATGTTAGATGGCCTTGAGTTTAGTCGCACTGTTGCCATGCCAGTGAAAGCAAAAGCACAATCACGCAACAGCATCGTGCCGTACACACCGCAAAAAACCAGCCCAAGTGCGCTTTCTAGTCGTCGTGCTGAGTTATTAGAGGATCCTGGGAAATTATTTGAATACATTAATATTGCGCCTGAAAAGCGCAATGGTGAGTTAGTTGGTTACCGCTTAACACCGGGGAAAAACCCGGAACTATTCAAGCAAGCCGGCCTACAAGCAAACGATTTGGCGATAGCCATCAATGGCTTTCAACTCACCGATATGAAACAGGCCATGTCAGCAATGAATGAGCTGAGAACCAGTACCGATGCTAGCATCACGATCGAGCGGGACGGTCAAGTGATGGACGTGCAGTTTAGCCTGTAAAGTTACTAATTTTGGAGTTTAAGAATAATGGGTAAGAAGCTACACCTCACAAAAATGAGAAAAGGGTTAGCTAAGTATGCAACGCTTTTGATTGCTGCTGGTCTTTCACTTTCCGTTTCTGCGGTTGAATATGCCGCGAACTTTAAAGGCACGGACATCAATGAGTTCATTAACATCGTTGGTAAGAACTTAAACAAGACCATTATTATTGACCCCAATGTGCGTGGCAATATTAATGTGCGCAGTTACGAGTTAATGGATGAATCACTTTATTATCAGTTCTTTTTGAACGTACTCGAGGTCTATGGCTATTCTGCTATCGAAATGGAAAGTGGCGTCATCAAAATCGTGCGTAGCTCCGATGGTAAAAAGTCTAATGTGCCATTAGTTGAAGGCGAAGGGCTTGGTAATGGCGATGTTATGGTCACTCGCGTGGTGCGTGTGAAAAACGTCAGTGTACAAGAGCTAGGCCCACTTATCCGACAGTTCAGTGACCAAAAAGATGGTGGCCATGTCACCAATTTAAATTCCGCAAACGTGATGATGCTGACAGGGCATGCGTCATCGGTAAACCGCTTAGTTGATATCATCAAAACGGTTGACCAGGCCGGTGATAAACGGGTGGATATTGTGAAATTGAAACACGCCACGGCAGACGATGTCGTGCAGGTGGTTGAAAAGATCTTTCAAGATTCTGGCAAGGGCGGAGTTCCTGACTTTTTGATCCCAAAAATTGTTTCAGATACGCGTACCAACAGCGTCATTGTCAGTGGCGAATCACAGGCCAGAAGCCGTGCTGCGGAGCTCATTAAACGCCTTGATGATGAACTGGAATCACAAGGCAATACTCAGGTTTTCTACCTCAATTACGCCAAAGCTGAAGACTTAGTAAAGGTCTTACAGGGGGTAAGTAAATCGATTGAAGAAGAACAGTCGAGTGGTCAAAAAACGCGCACGCGCAGTGGCAGTAAAAACGAAACCAGCATCGAAGCTCACCCCGATTCGAACTCTCTGGTTATTACAGCCCAGCCCGATACCATGCGTTCACTTAGCCAAGTGATTAAAAAGCTTGATATCCGCCGTGCGCAGGTATTGGTTGAAGCCATTGTGGTTGAGGTCTCTGAAGCCGATGGTATTAACTTAGGTTTACAATGGATCTCAGAGCAAGGCGGCATGTTGCAGTTTAACGATGGCAACACAGTACCAGTTGGCTCATTAGCGGTGGCGGCAGAGCAAGCACGTGACCGTGAAATTAAAGGCACCATTGTTGGTACGGATGACAACGACGTCTCTAACACCACCACCACAGAGCGCGGTGATTACAATGCGTTAGCTAGTTTGTTGGGCGGTATTAACGGACTGGCTGCAGGTATTATTAAGAATGACTGGGGTGCCATTATCCAAGCGGTGTCATCGGATACCAACTCCAATATTCTTGCAACACCATCGGTTACCACTATGGATAATGAAGAAGCGTCTATGATTGTGGGTGAAGAAGTGCCCATCGTCACGGGCTCAGCTGCTGGTGATAACAACTCCAACCCATTCCAGACCGTCGACCGTCAAGAGGTGGGTATTAAACTTAAGGTTACCCCGCAAATAAATGACGGCAGTGCCGTGCAGTTAACCATTGAGCAAGAAGTTTCGAGCGTCAAAGGCGCCACTTCTGTGGATATTCGAGTCAGTAAACGTGCCATTAACACCACCGTTATTGCCGATGATGGTGGCATGGTTATCTTGGGCGGATTAATTGATGAAACGGTGCAAGAGAGTGTTTCTAAGGTGCCTTTACTTGGCGATATTCCTGTACTAGGCCACTTGTTTAGATCAACAGGTACGCAGAAAGAAAAGCGCAATCTGTTGGTGTTTATTCGTCCTACGATTGTTAGAGACAGCCGTAGCATGAACGAAATTAGCCACTCTAAATATAACTTTATTCGTGGTCAGCAACTTAACCACCGCGAAGATGGCATTGAGTTAATGCCATTCGAGCAAACCCCAGTGTTACCTGAGTGGAATGACAAACTCGAGTTACCGCCGACGTACGAAGAGTTCTTAAAAGAGCAGACTAAGCAAGAGCGTGAAAATGATTGAGGAAAAAGCCACGTCTGAGTTAGGCGCTGAAGCTGAGCAAATGGCAGCTCAGCTACAAAGCAGCGAGGTGGAACCTGAAGCGATTGCTGATGAGCATGTCAGTGAGGCTGAACTCTCGCTGCGCTTACCGTTTTCATTTGCACGTCGTAAAGGGGTGCTGTTAAGTCAAGCTGAAGAGCGCTTAACCCTATTCCATAAGGGCACACTGGACTTTGATACCCTTACCGAAGTTCGCCGGGTTGCAGCACAACCGTTTGTGCTAGAAGAGCTCGATGCCGACCGTTTTGAACATATGCTAGAGACGGCTTATCAACGCGATAGCTCAGAAACTCAGCAGATGATGGAAGACATTGGTAACGAAATGGATTTGTTTTCGTTGGCCGAAGAATTACCACAAACCGAAGACTTGCTTGCTGCGGACGATGACGCCCCGATTATTAAATTGATCAATGCCATGCTGAGTGAGGCCATTAAAGAAGGGGCCTCAGATATTCACATTGAAACGTTCGAGCAAGAGTTGGTGATCCGCTTCCGTGTCGATGGCGTGCTCAAAGAAGTACTTAAACCCAATCGCAAGCTCTCCTCGTTGTTGGTTTCGCGTATTAAAGTAATGGCCAAGCTCGATATTGCAGAAAAGCGCATTCCGCAGGATGGTCGTATTAGCTTAAGAATTGCAGGTCGAGCTGTGGATGTGCGGGTGTCGACCATGCCATCGAGCTTTGGTGAACGCGTGGTCTTGCGTTTATTAGATAAAAATAACGCTCGCCTAGATTTAGAAGACCTCGGTATGACGCAAGCCAACCGTGATGCCTTTGCCGATATTATTGCCAAACCCCATGGCATCATCTTGGTAACCGGTCCAACAGGTTCTGGTAAGAGTACCACCTTGTATGCGGGCATGACGCAAATCAACTCTAAGGATCGTAATATTTTAACGGTAGAAGATCCGATTGAATATGAGATCCCAGGCATAGGCCAAACTCAGGTGAATCCTAAGGTAGACATGACCTTTGCTCGAGGTTTACGGGCTATCCTCCGTCAAGACCCCGATGTCGTTATGGTGGGTGAGATCCGAGATTTAGAAACTGCGCAAATCGCGGTGCAAGCGTCATTAACGGGTCACTTAGTATTATCAACCCTGCATACCAATACTGCCTCAGGGGCGATCACCCGAATGGAAGACATGGGGGTGGAACCTTTCTTGCTGAGTTCTTCGCTGCTCGGAGTACTATCACAGCGTCTAATTAGAACCTTATGTCCTAGCTGTAAAGAGCCGCACTTAGCCGATGACCGGGAATGTGAGCTGCTAGGCGTTGCTAGTGATAGCAACACCCAAATTTATCGCGCTGTAGGCTGTGAAGAATGTAACTATAACGGCTATAAAGGCCGAACTGGTATTCATGAATTATTAGTGGTTGATGAGCCCATTCGTGAACTTATTCACAATGGTAAAGGTGAGCAAGCGGTGGAAAAGTACATCCGCAAGCACACGCCGAGTATTCGCCAAGATGGCTGTTCGCGGGTATTGGCTGGCCAGACAACCCTTGAAGAAGTACTGCGGGTAACGCGTGAGGAAGGTTAATGGCTGCGTTTGAGTACCGCGCCTTAGATGGTAAAGGCAAAGAAAAGAAAGGCATTTTAGAAGCCGATACCGCGAAACAAGTACGGCAGATGCTGCGCGAAAAAGCGCTGATGCCGCTTGAGGTGTTGCCGGCAGCAGAAAAAGAAAAGTCGCAAAGCAAAGGGGGCTTTACTTTATTTAAAGGTTACCGTCCTTCAGTGGCAGATATTGCCCTTATTACTCGCCAGCTAGCGACATTGATCCAGTCTTCATTGCCGGTAGAAGCGGCTCTGATGGCTGTGGCTGAACAGTGCGAAAAGCCAAGGCTCAAGCGCATGTTGATGGCAGTGCGTTCGAAGGTCGTAGAAGGTTATACCTTGGCCGATGGCATGTCTGAGTTCCCTCATGTGTTCGATCACTTATATCGTTCCATGGTGGCCGCAGGGGAAAAGTCTGGACATTTGGACCAAGTGTTAAACCGTCTAGCTGATTACACAGAGCAACGACAGCACATGCGCAGCCAAATTACGCAAGCCATGGTGTATCCCATTATTTTGGTTATTTTTGCCGTGGCGATTGTGTCTATATTGCTCGGCACTGTGGTACCTAAAATCTTAAAAACCTTTGAAAAGTCAAAGCAAGCACTGCCTTGGACCACCGAGTGGGTCATGGCAGCCAGTAACTTTGTGCAAAATTACTGGATGATCAGCCTTACGGTAATTGTGCTGGGGACTTATGGTGCTAAAAAAGCCTTACAAAACCCTAAAATTCGCTTTTGGTATGACAGTAAACTACTGACTCTACCAGGCCTGGGCAAGGTGGCTCGAAGCGTCAATACGGCGCGATTTGCTCGTACCCTTAGCATACTGTCATCCAGTTCCGTGCCTTTACTCGAAGGGATGAAGATTTCCGGCCAAGTGCTCGAAAATGAAAAAATTAAAGCGTCGGTCGCGGAGGCTGCAACACGCGTTAGTGAGGGCGCGAGCCTCAGAGCATCGCTACAGCAGACCAAAATGTTTCCACCTATGATGCTGCATATGATTGCCAGTGGTGAGAAATCAGGGGAGCTGGAGCAAATGCTTGAGCGCGCCGCAAATAACCAAGAGCAAGAGTTTGAAAGTATGGTAAATGTCTCGCTGAAATTGCTAGAACCTGCGATGATAGCGACGATGGCGATTATTGTACTCTTTATCGTTATGGCGATTCTGCAGCCAATTATGGCGATGAACAAAGCCGTAGGATTGTAGTCAAAAAGGAACAACCACAATCAAAATGTGGTAATCAACAACAGCATTGAGGTAAATATTGTGAAAAAGCAATCAGGTTTCTCACTTTTAGAGGTAATGGTGGTACTAGTTATCATCGGTATGATTTTGTCTATTGTGGCGCCGAATGTCATGGGCCAACAAGAAGAGGCAGCAAAAGAGAAAGCACGTTTGGATATTCGTCAGCTTGAGGATGCAATGAAAATGTACAAGCTGAAAAACAAGCGTTACCCAACCACAGAGCAAGGCCTAGAAGCACTTGTGACGAAAACAAGTATTGATCCGGTGCCGCGCCGCTTTCCTGAAGGTGGCTTTATTTCTGAGTTACCAGAAGATCCATGGGGCAATTACTACCAATTAGTTAGCCCAGGTGAAATGGGACAAATTGATATCTTTTCAATGGGTCCTGATGGTGAAATGGGGACCGACGATGACATCGGTAACTGGGATACTGAAGACGAACGTTAATTGATGTTGTTGTACTCGCCTCTTTCCAATCGCAACAAAACACAGGGCTTCAGTTTACTTGAAGTCCTCGTTGTTTTGGTGATCATTGCTTTTTCGGTCAATCTAATTACCTACACCGTAAGTGACAGTGATGAAGAGGAATTAGAAAAGATGGCGATGCGCGTTCAAGGGACCATCAACTTAGCCTCAGAATTTGCGGTGCTCAACCAAGTCGAATTAGGGCTTCATCTGGATAAAGACACCCTTGAGTTTTTGGTGTTTGATGGTGAAAAATGGACCACGTTCGAAGCCGATGACATCTATAAAGCGATTAAATTTCCTGAGCAGTACGAGGTTGAGCTCATTTTAGAGGACTTACCTTGGTCGCAAGATAACCTGTTAGAACAAGCCAACTGGCGAGAGCTGATGAGTGGTGGCGATGATGATGAACTGTTGGAGTTAAAGAAGCTGAAAATCCCCCAAGTGCTGATCTTATCTTCCGGTGAAGTCAGTGCCTTTCGCTTAAAGGTTGAGAACACCTCGCTTACTGAGCCACTTTATTTTGTCGAAGGTGAATTTATGGCACCGGTTGGCCTAGTGCGGGAGCCTGAACTATGAGGCGCAGCAACAGTTTCGGTTTCACCCTACTTGAGGTGATGGTGGCGTTAAGTATATGCGCAGTGGCAGGGATCGCAGCGATGAAAGCCACTGGCGAACACATCACTCACATAGGTTCACTGGAAGAGCAAACCTACGCATCGTGGGTAGCGGAAAATCGCTTGGTGTTTTTACGTGCCCAAGGCGCCAATTGGAAAGGGGGTAACGGCAGCAAAGGGGAAGAGGAAATGGCCGGCGTCACTTGGTATTGGCAGCAAAAGGTAGAAAAAACCGCCGATCCCAGTTTTGTAAAGCTCAGCGTGCACGTGTTCCGCGACCCTGAGCTGCAGCATTCGATTTATGACATCACGACTTTCATGTATCGAGGGAAATAGTGGTGATGGCGAAAAGGCAGTTTGGCTTTACCTTAATTGAAGTGTTATTGGCGTTAGCCATTTTGGCGGTCGTGGTCACGGCCACGCATCAAATTCTAGACTCGACACTCAATGCCCAGCAAGCTTCGGCAGAAAAAATAGCTGAAATGGAAGGGTTACAAACAACCTTCCGGTTAATGGATCAAGACTTCAACCAAATAACTAAGCGTGAAGTGCGCAATGAGGCTGGTGATTTCAGCCCTACTTACATAATACATGGCCGCTATGAATTAAATAGCCAATTTGATGGCATTGCATTTGTCCGTGATGGCTGGACGAATCCGATTGATTTATTACCGCGTTCAGAACTTCAAGCGGTGGGGTATCGCGTAATCGATGATAATTTAGAGCGCATCTACCGCGTTTACGTCGATCAGCTCGATGGCACCGAGCCACGAGCCCAGGTCATTTTACATGACGTTGAAGACCTCAAATTTGAATTTTTAGATGATAAACTAGAATGGCAGAGCGACTGGCGTGCAAAAGCCTTACCCAAAGCGGTAAGAGTGACGTTGCAGCAACGTGATAGTGATCCAATAACACGCTTATTTCTAACACCTGGAACAGGTGAGCGTGACGAGGAGCTGTTGCCATGATGAAACAGCAAGGTGCGGCACTCGTTATTGTTTTATTTATTGTCGCATTAGCCGCTACAATTGCAGCAGACATGGCCAATAGCTTGATGGTACAAGTGCAAAAGGCGACCAACATTCAGACCCAGCAACAAGCTAAATGGTATAGCTATGGCGCCGAAGAACTTGCTAAGCGAGCCTTGGTACAAGTAAAAAAAGACGACCCTGATAGCATCAACTTAGATCAACCATGGGCAAGGGAAGAGATCCCATATCCTGTGGATCATGGCACTCTGAGTGGCAAAATCACGGATTTACAAGCGTGTTTAAACCTCAATGCCTTGCGCGCGAAAGCGCAAAACAATAACACTAACCAAGGCTCACAGCAGCTCGGTGGCAAAAACACGAATCCGGCACATGCCGCCTTATTGGAGCTGTTAAAAAACATTGATGATTTGCCCAGCTATGAAAGCGAAGAGGCACTTGCAGATGGGGTTTATGATTGGCTCGACGAAGACAGCATCACCTATCGCTCAGGGGCTGAGGAAGACGAATATATGTCACGACAAATGCCTTACTTGACGGCCAACAATTTAATGGCTTCCGTTAGCGAGCTGAGAGTGATCCGTGGCTTTAATCCGTTGGTGATGGAAAAGGTTAAGCCTTATGTATGTGTTATCCCAGGCAACGCAGAGCTTGCTATAAACGTAAACACCCTTTTACCTGAACAATCTTTGTTATTGTCTGCGCTTATCCCCGGTTTAACCAAGTCTGGCGCCGATGCCATTATTGCCGCGAGGCCCAAAGAAGGTTTCAGCGATATTAACGAATTTTACACGGAAGTGGCTAACCAAGGGGTGAAAAGCCCTAATAAGACTTCCAAGATTTTTACCATTAACAGCAACTATTTTCAGTTGCGAGCAACAGCGATGTTTGATGAGCGACGCTTTTCCATGACATCAATTATAGAAACAAAAAACGGTAAAGCGCATGTGCTTGCTCGCAAATTTGGAGGCATAGAGTGACAGAGCAATTATTGATCCGAGTGGATCAGTCACACCAGGCAACAATACATTGGCTTGTGTGGTCGACAGAACAACAACAAATTATTGCCAGTGGCGAATTGGAAAATAGCCGACAACTCAACACGTTGGCTGAAAAAGCCCTGTCACGTCAGGTGGTGCTGCTGCTGCCAGCAACCGCAGTGCAGCTGAGAACATTGGCGCTGCCAGCAAAATGGAGTCGTAAGCTAGAACAGGCGCTGCCATTTATGCTAGAAGAGCAAGTGGCAACGGATATTGATAGCTTGTTTATTGCGCCAGGTAAGCCTGGCCATGAAGGTGAGCAACATACCATTGATGTCGCCTTGTGCAATAAAGCTTGGCTGGCAGAGTGGTTCGAGCTGTTGCAAGCGGCCGACATCAATGTCGCTCGCGCCTTACCTGAAGCTTTATGCCTGCCGTATCAAGAGCAAGCCACAACGGCGGTACAACTGGGTGAGCAATGGTTATTTAGGCATAATAGGTGGCAAATTGGTGCAGCAGAAACACAGTGGTGTCATGACTATTTAGCCATCAGTGGCACCACGAAAGTGGTGCATTACAGTCCTGCAGCAGGCTTGCCTGAAGAAGTTGAATTAGTCGCGCAGCAACAAGAATATGATTTACCTTTAGCGCTGTTCGCCAAGCAGTTAAATGGCATAGAGTTTAATCTACGTCAGGGCCCATTTGCGGCCAAGAAAAAGCAGCCACAATGGTGGCGTGATTGGCGTGGTGGCCTGATTGCAGCGAGCGTAGCTGTGCTCAGCTTTATCGCCATAAAAAGCACGCAACTTTATGTTGTCAGTGAACAAGCTGAGCAGCTTGAAGCGCAAGCGGTGGCAATGTATCAACAGGCATTTCCCAATAAAGTCGTCAGACCTAATTTATTGCGGGTGCAGATCAAAAATGATTTAGCTGCTTTGTCTGGTACAGAGCAAGGTGGGTTATTACAGCTCACCAATCATTTCGTTGCTATTTATGATGAAGTGGATGCCTTTACCCCACAAAGCTTTCGCTATGATAGACGTAGAAATGAGCTGAGGATCCGTGCCAGAGCGAAAGAGTTCCAAGTGTTTGGCCAAGTCAAAGCCATTTTGGAACAGCGCGGTGTCAGCGTTGAGCAAGGGGCACTAAACAACGATGGTGACTTTGTCGTTGGTGAGATCCGGATCAGAGGTGCAGTATGAAGCAACAAATTCTGAATTATTGGCAATCCTTAAAAGAGCAAGAGCAACGATTATTGCTGATTGTAGGCGCCGTATTCATTGTGTTCTTTTTGGTGATGGTGGTATTTAGGCCGTTAAACCAGGCGGTGAGTGATGCCGAAGCCAAGTTAAAACGCAATCATGAGTTAGTGAATTGGGTGAGTAAAAGTGTCGCACAATTAAAGTCCAACAGTACCACAAAAGTGATCGCCACCGGCAACATCAGTCAAGTGGTGAATCGTACTCGTAATCGTTTTGATATTGATATTAGTAAAATGCAGCCCAGTGGTGACTCATTACGGCTCACCATTGACAGCGTTGAATTTAACCAATTGATCAGCTGGTTGGATGAATTAACAAACAAACACGGCGTAAAAGTAGAAAACTTGGACATCGCTGAAGGCAATCTACCTGGGTTTGTCCGTGTTAGCCGCTTGGTTTTAGAGAAATAATTATGAAAAGAACACTATCTCTAGTGATTATATTTTTAATCGCATTTATTATTTTCAGTGCCTTTACCATGCCAGCTGCTGTGATTTTGCAGTTGTTTAAGGGCCAGTTACCCGCCAACCTTCAGCTTGGGGCGATTAATGGTACGGTTTGGCAAGGTCAAGTGAGTGGCGTGCGCTTCAATAATATTCAGCTTAATCAACTGGAGTGGCAATTGCAGCCAGCTTCATTATTAGGTGGCAATTTGGCTGGGCGAGTGAAGTTTGGCAATGCCAGAGACAGCAATGAAATTTCTGGTAACGCGCGCTTCTCAAGTAATGTGTTTAGCCAGTCTTTACAGGTTAGTAATGCTTCTTTGCGCTTCAGTGTTGAGCAAGCCATGGAGCAAGTGACGCTGCCTTTACCCGTCGATGCCAAGGGTCGAGTGATAGTCAATGTGGATAACTACCAATTAGGGCAGCCATATTGTGAAGACCTACAGGGGGAAATCAGCAGCCCAAACATTGATGTTAAAGGCATGAATGGCTGGTTCAGTATTGGCGACCTTAGCGGCCAACTTGATTGTAAGTCGGGCGATATTGCGGTTGTGGTAGACCCTGAAAACCGTTTAGGGCTGCAGGCCGATGCCACTCTGGCTGCCAACTTTCAATTCCGCGTTGCAGGTAATATTAAGCCAGAAGCGAGTTTACCGAAAGAAGTGCATGATGCCGTGAAGTTTTTAGGCCGACCTGACAGCGATGGCCGTTATCCGGTAAACTTATAATATCGAACGTAATTTGATGCGCGCCAAAGCGCTTTGCAAGGCCAGTTATGTACAACATTGAATTCTCAGACGAGCAGCAACAAGCGGCATTAGGGTATTTCGCTGAGCGTGATATTGCCATTGATCTGCCATTTTTACAGGGGTTTTTATTCGCGACCTGTGTCGATCCTAATGGCATAGAAGTCGAGCAGTGGCTGAAAACCTTAACTAAAGACGATCAAGCCTTAGACGAAGCGATTGCTGTGGCATTGATGGCGCTACACCATGAGATCAGCGAGCAAGTGTATGAAAGCGGCTTTCAATTACCTTGGCACGCAACCACCCCGTTGCAACAAAAACACAGTTGGTGTGAGGGGTTTTTAATGGCAGCAACGCCATTTTATCAGCAGTTAATGGCCAGTCCGCTCAATGATGAGTTAAAACAAGCGCTGCAAGTGAGCACTGAGCAATTAGGACTATTTTCACTGGATGAAGCACAACTTCAGGCTTACTGCTCACAAGTAAAACAGCCATTGGCTGAGTTCATCCAAGAGCAAAGTGAGTTAGCAGCAGAGTTTGCTCCAGCCTATGCTGAGTTGGTTGAAGTCGCTGCGGTCAACAGCGGTCTGTTTGAAGGCTAAACTAAGTCAAACTCTATCGTGGTACAGCCTTTGGGGCACTTTGCTGCGGCGCGCTTTTCTTGCCCTGCAATTAAGCTCAGTGCAATTACTTGACCACAGTCAGGGCAGCGCACCTGCTTGCCTTGACTGAGCTTTTTAATTAACGCCTTTTGCTCATTAAATGAGTTGGCAAATTTTTTATTCAGTGCGTCAAAGTCCATTACAGCGCTTTTGCCTCCTGCATTGCTTGTGCGGTGATGTCACAGATTTTAATCAGGTCGGGACCATAGAAATACAGGTTAATGTCATTTTCTTTGCAATATTTGAGATGAAAAATCCTTACTTTTTCATCTGTTGCTAGGGCTTCGGTAATGTAATTGTGCTCTGCTTCAGTCATTTCTAGTGCTTTGACAACTTTTGCTCTGGCTATCCTTGCGGCTGTACTACGGCGAACCTTGCTGGTTTCACTGAGAACTTCCACGCCTTGGCCAAGCAGTTTTTCCCTAGGCTCTTTGATGATCGGATGATCAACCGTGAATAGTGCTACCACGACAATGGCGAGCAATATAAATTTTTTCATAATTTAACTTGGCTTTGATCTGGCTAATGTTGTTGGTGTCGCTAGTTTAATAAACTACAGGCCAGCGCCGCAAGGACTCTCACAGTTTATTATGAGTTTTAAGTCAACTTGCTATTACTTATAGGGTTTCACGGCGTATAATAGGGTTACAGTCAGATTGGCAAAGTCGTCATTGTTGTGACAATTTGCGTCAGGGGTCACTGTAGCAAGTGCGTCTCGTTCCTAAGCACTAAGGAGCTTCCATGGAGAACGATAAAATTAAGGTAAAGAACATCCCGTCAGATGTTAAAATCCAAAAACCTAATGGCAGTGGGCAAGGTAAATCGCTTAACAGCTCAACGCCCGATCGCTTTAACCCAAGAAATCGCATTTATGTTCGAGCCGTAAAAGGTCTCCATCAGCTATTACGTCGTCGTATTGGGTTTGTTGGCATGCTCGCTTTCATGTTATTGCCTTGGCTAAACTTTCGCGGCCATCAAGCGGTGTTATTCGATATTTTTGAGCAAAAGTTTACTATTTTTGGCATGACGCTGTGGCCACAAGATTTAACTATCTTTGCCTTTATTTTGATGATTGCGGCGTTTGCGCTGTTCTTAGTCACCACTTTTTATGGCCGAGTTTGGTGTGGCTATACCTGCCCGCAAACGGTGTGGACATTTATCTTTATTTGGTTTGAAGAAAAGTTTGAGGGCAGTGCCAACCAACGTAAGAAGCTGGATCAAAGAAAAATGGACTTTGATAAGTTTTGGCGGAAAACGGCAAAACACAGCAGTTGGATTTTATTTTCTCTCTACACCGCAATTACTTTTGTTGGCTATTTTACCCCTATCAGAGCGCTGATCCCCGATCTGGTGACCTTTGATGCCAGTTTTTATGCTGTTTTAAGCATTATTGTATTCACGGTATGTACTTATGGTAATGCTGGTTGGATGCGAGAAATCATGTGTTTGCATATTTGCCCATACGCACGCTTTCAATCGGCGATGTTCGATAAGGACACCTTTACGGTAAGTTATGATGCCAGCCGTGGCGAGAAACGTGGACCACGCGGTCGTAAGCAAGACCCTAAAGAGCTGGGACTGGGTGACTGTATCGATTGTAATTTATGTGTTCAGGTATGCCCTACAGGAATAGACATTCGTAATGGCTTGCAATATGAGTGCATTAACTGTGGCGCTTGTATTGATGCCTGTGACGGCGTTATGGATAAGATGAATTATCCGCGCGGCCTGATTTCATATACTACTGAGCGTAATCTAGAAGCCTCATCCGAAAAAACCAAAGCCGTTCGCGGTAAGTTAATAGGTTACCTAATGGTGTTGGTGGTCATTACTGGAGCATTGGCTGCCAATATTGCCATGCGCCAAGCGATGGATCTTGATATCATCCGAGACAGGAATCAGTTGTATCGGGTCGATTTTGATGGTCGTGTAGAAAATACCTACACCCTTAAAGTGATTAACAAAGCGCAAGTAGCACAGCAATTTTCTATCGCGATCGACGGTCTAAGTAATTACGAAGTGATCGGTAAACAGAACTTTGAGCTGCCAGCAGGTAGCACGTTAAACGTTCCTTTGTCGGTGATAATCGACCCGTACGATTTGAACAAGCCGGTTACCGAGTTTGAATTTATATTAATTAATGAGAGTGAGCCAGGTGAACAACTGGCGCAACCCACAAACTTCTTTAAAGGAAGGTAGAGAAAGCGGGGCAACCCGCTTTTTTTATCGCTGAGTTATATGAATGATTTTAGTTTTAACGCCTTAACACCAGATTTAATCTTGGATGCTATTGAATCGCTAGAAATCTATCCGACGTCTGGGTTGTTGGCGCTAAACAGTTATGAAAACCGAGTTTATCAGTTTGCTGCTGAGGATGGCCGTCGTTATGTTGTGAAGTTCTACCGCCCTAGTCGTTGGACGGATGAGCAAATTTTAGAAGAGCATGAGTTTGCCTTAGCGGCAAGTCAGGGTGAGGTACCTGTGGTAGCGCCTTTAGTCATTGCGGGCAACAGCTTGCATTGTCATGCCGGCTACCGTTTTACCTTGTTTCCAAGTGTTGGTGGACGACAATTTGAACTAGATAATTTGGATCACCTAGAGATTTTGGGGCGTTATCTCGGCAGGCTGCATGGCTTAGCTGGCAGTAAGCCATTTCAATATCGGCCAACATTAAGCACTGAACAGTTCCTCTTTAAGGCAAAAGAAACCTTATTAAAAAGCCAATTAGTGCCTAGTCATTTACACACTCCATTTGTTACTATCCTTGAGCAAGTCATTAACTTAGCGTCACAGCAGTATCAAGTGGATTCAACCATTCGGCTGCATGGTGATTGCCATGCTGGCAATTTACTTTGGTCAGGCGAGCAGTTGATGTTGGTGGATCTGGATGATTGTCGCCAAGGTCCAGCAGTGCAAGACCTGTGGATGATGCTTAACGGCGATCGCAATGAGCAGAGATTGCAGCTCGACACCTTGTTGATGGCATATGAAGAATTTAACTCGTTTGATAGTAAGGAGCTGGCTTTAATTGAGCCTTTACGTGCCATGCGGATGATTAATTACATGGCTTGGCTTGCTGAGCGCTGGCAAGATCCTGCTTTTGAACGGAACTTTTCTTGGTTTGCAACGGACAAATACTGGGAACAGCAGATCCTAGCATTAAAAGAGCAACTGGCTGCACTGAGCGAACCAAGTTTGAGCTTATTTCCATAAAATTTAGAGAGAGTCGCATGCTAAAAAAATTACAACTTGCATTTATTGCGTTATGTTTACCTATTGCTGCCTTGGCATCAGAGTTTGTTGACGGTACGCACTATGAAACGATTGCTACACCTGCGAGTGAAACCCCTAAAGTTACTGAATTCTTCTCATTTTACTGCCCACATTGTTTCCGCTTTGAGCCAATCGCAAAAGCCATCGAAGCAAATTTACCTGAAGGGGCGGTGTTTGAGAAAAGCCATGTAAACTTTTTACGTGGATTGCCTGCGCAAACACAAAGTAATCTGAGCTATGCCTATATTGTTGCTAAGCAAGCTGATAAAGAAGATGTCATCGCAGAAAAGATTTTCCGTGCCATCCATATCGAAAAGAATCAGTTAAGAGACATTAAAGACGTTAAAGCACTTTTAGCGGTAAACGGTATTGCTGCAGAGAAATTCGAAGCCGCTGTGGCCAGCATGCCGGTGATCAGTGCTGAGAATAATATGCAAAAAGCACAAGAAAAATATTCAGAGTTAGGCGCATTAAAAGGGGTGCCGACTTTCATCGTTAATGATAAGTATCGCATCATCATGCAGGGGATTGAAAGCCAAGCACAACTTGATGAGCTTATTGCTTACCTATTAGAAAAATAAGGACTGGAGAAGTAACTAATGTTGAAATTAATCAAAGGTTTGGCCATCGCTTTGATGTTGCCATTAACAGCACAAGCAGCCCCTTATGAAGAAGGAGTTCACTATGAAGTGGTAGCAGAACGTGCAACCAGAAAGCCTGAGCTTATGGAGTATTTTTCGTTTTACTGTCCAGCCTGTAATTCCATGGAAAATATGCTGGCAGACATTAAGCCGCAGCTCGATGAAACGGTGACCCTGAAAAAAAGCCATATTGATTTTGTCGGTCCTAGAGACCCAGAAGTACAACAAGTACTGGCACAGGCATTAGCAACTGCATCTGTTCTACCGCAAAAAGATAAAATTGTGGCTGCACTGTTTAATCACATTCATGGCAAGCGTGGAAAAATCAACGAATTAGCTGATGTTAAGGACATTTTTGTAGCACAAGGTGTTGATGGTGAGAAGTTCGATAAGCTTTATGCCAGCTTTGCCGTACGCACAAAAACCTCAAAAATGCAGCGTATGCAGCAAAACTTAACTCAGAAAGGCGCGCTAACTGGGGTACCGACTTTTATCGTTAACGGTAAGTATAAGTTGTTGTTACGTGAATCAAACACCACAACGCCTGAGAAAATTGCAGCGTTAGTCAACTACCTTGCTAAGAAATAATTGCTTTAGTAGAACAACAGGCTCAATACATAACTGATTGAGTCAAATAAAAAACCCCGCATCGCGATGCGGGGTTTTTTATTTAGCTAAGCCAACTACGACTACTTCCTAACTAGATAGACACCGGATTCAATATGATGGGTGTAAGGGAACTGATCGAAAATCGCCATACGTGCTATTTTATGGCTTTGGCACAATAACTCTAAGTCGCGCTCCAGTGTGTCTGGATTACAGGAAATATAAATAATATTGTCATAATTACTGACTAAGCGACAAGTGAGTTCATCCATACCTGCACGGGGTGGATCAACCAAAATGGTTTGGCAATTGTAGGAAGACAAATCAATGTCTTTCAGGCGTGAAAACTTCTGCCCTTGCATGGCTTGGGTAAACTCTTCACTCGACATGCGAATAATGTCTAAGTTTTCAACTTGGTTTTCGGCAATATTAAATTGCGCCGACTTCACTGAAGACTTTGATATTTCAGTAGCCAGGACGCGGTTGAAATGCTCAGCTAAGGCAATGGAAAAATTACCGTTGCCGCAATACAGCTCGAGTAAATCGTTGCTTAATGGCTGACTGATCGACTGTGCCCAAGCTAACATTTTTTCATTGACCTCGGCATTGGGCTGGGTAAAGCTGTTTTCTACCTGCTGATACACATAACGCTTGCCGTTCACCGTCAGTGACTCAATAACAAAGTCATTGCCAAACACCACTTTTTGCTTTCTTGCACGGCCAATAAAGTCAACCTTGTACTGCTGTTGTAACTCATCGCGCAGTGCATTCATTTCTTGCTGCCATTGCTCATCGAGTTGCTTGTGATAAAGCAAGCTAATTAGTACCTCACCGCTGAGTGTGGTTAGGTAATCAATTTGAAACAGCTTACGACGCAAGATTTCGTTATGCTTTAATTTCGCGATCATCACCTGCATCATTTCATTGACTAACGGGGCGCCTGGGTCAAAGCTATCAACACGTATTTTTTCTTTAGTTTGTTGATCAAACATGATGTGGAACAGATCGTCACCGTCATGCCAGACTCGAAACTCACAGCGTTGGCGGTAATGGCGCGGTGCAGACTCGAACACCTCAAGCTCCGGAGCATTAAATTTAGCGAATTGCGCGCTGATACGTTGAGCTTTTTCGCTTAACTGTTGCGCATAGGTAGAGTCATCGATTTTTATTACAGCCATGCTAAAACCATCTATGTTGAATTAAGAGGCGCTATTGTAGGGAGCGTTGCTAATTTGTCCAGTCTAGCATTGTTGTCTATACGGAGTTGATGTTTTTTTGCACATATTACTACAGCTTTTTAGTTCTGTGCCGATAATTAGAGCTAGATAATGTGGAGGGCAAACCATGAAAATAGGGCAATTACACCAGTTGCTTAACCCAGCAATGCAGCATAAGCCTGGTAAAAGCAAAGGAACTGGACCAAATATACAACTTAACACTGACAATTACGCCGGCGATAAATCAAAACTGGCTGCTAAGTTATTAGACGATAAGCTAGCTGAAAAGCTGGGGATCGAGAAACCCGCTCAAGACAAAAAAGACAAGCCGCTTTTTGATTTTGAGGCCATTGTTAAAAATGTCTTGGAGTTTGTTCAAGGGGCGGTTAAGAAAGCGCAAGCCAATGGCGAAAGTGACGACGCTTTAAAGTCAATGCTGAGCGATGCTCGTAAAGGTGTACAGCAAGGGATCGATGAGGCCAGCGAGGAACTCAAGGGCATGGGAGCGTTTAATAGCGACATCGAAGAGGGCATTGCGCAGTCAAAAGAAGGGATCTTTTCTGGGTTGGATGAATTTGAAAAGTCCTTGTTTGAAGAAAAGTCACCGCAAGCGATGGCAGTCAGTGCCGCACAGTTTGCCAGCTTATCCAATCAAGCAGAATATGCTTTTACTACTGCCGAAGGCGACGAAGTGGTGATTTCTTTCTCTGATGCATACTCTCAAGGCCGCGCTGCCAGCGTTGCGCAAAAGGGCAATGATCAAGGTATGGCTTATGGCATTAAATCGTCGCAACAAGTCAGTTTTTCAATTGAAGTTAATGGTGAGTTGAATGAAGACGAACAGCAAGCCATCAACGACATGATGAAAGATATTCGCGATGTCAGTAATGCCTTTTTTGCCGGCGAGTACGACAGCGCCTTTGATATGGCCAAATCATTGAGCTTGGGATCGGATCAGATCACCAACTTCACTATGGATTTAAAGCAAAGTAAAACCAGTGCCGCGATTGCGCAATATCAGCAAAGCAACCCAATGAAAGAGTTGGAAAAGGCGTTTGCACCACTGAATGATCAACTGGCCACCATTCAAGAGCAAGCTAAGAAGTTTAATGCTCAAGAGCAAATACCAGATATTATGGCGTGGATGAACCAAGGGCAAACACGACTTAACGAGTTCTTAAACTATGCCAGCAGCTTCTTTAACAAGCTCAATGACGCGAACGCAGAGCAACAGCAGCAAACTAGCTAGTTTATTTTATTAGTAAGTCGTGGCAAACTTCAGCGCCTAGGGTTATGGGAGTTGAAGTTTGCCACACATATTAGTATTTGATTCAGGAGTGGGTGGAACGAGCGTATTGAATGAAGTGCGCACGCAGATCGGTGATGCTCATTTTAGTTATGTTATGGACAACGCTCTTTTGCCTTATGGCTTACAGCCACAAGAGGTAATTAAAGCCAGAATACGGCAGCTTATCGTTTGGCAAAATCAAGCCTTAAACCAAGTTGATATGATCATTATTGCCTGTAATACGGCTTCCACATATGCCTTAGAAGAAGCACGCCGTTATGCTAATGTTCCCGTCATTGGCGTAGTACCCGCCATAAAGCCGGCTGCAGCAACCTCTCAAACTAAGCATATTGCACTGTTAGCGACACCTGCGACTTCGAATAACGCCTACACCAAAAAGCTTATTACCGACTTTGCAGGTGATTGCAAAGTGACCGCTCTTCACTCAACTGAACTGGTCAGAATTGCTGAACAACTATTTTGGAACGGTGAGATTAATTGTGCTGAGCTTCAGCGGGAATTATATAATATCAATATACCCAAAGAGGTAGACCGATTAGTGTTAGGGTGCACGCACTTTCCATTACTAGCACCAGCGTTAAAGAAACTATTGCCGACGAGTATGCAGTTAATTGATTCCGGTAATGCCATTGCCAGAAGAGCGGCAAGCCTATTGGCTGATGATTATGTATTGCTGTCAGAAGAGGTTGGAAGGATAGTAGGTGCGAGTGATATAGATTACTATGCCACTGCACCTATCGAACAAAGCCAAAAAGCCATCAACTACATTAAGCTGGAGAGTGACTAGGCTCTTTTTCCGGTTTTTGTTTGGCTTTTCTTACTTTCAACGTACGCTGCTGGAACTCTTGCTCATTTAACTGAGAAATCGCTTTGTCAGCGTCTGATTCTGCCATTTCGACAAAGCCAAAGCCTCTGCGCTTACCTGTATTTTTATCTTTTAGTAATCGCACAGAAAAAACTTGGCCCTGTTGTTCAAAAAGCTCCCGAACCACGTGCTCATTCGCTCGGTAAGGTAAATTACCGACGTATAATGTGGTGGTAGATAAGTTAGCTTGTTGTTCTTGTTGTGTATCACTTTTAATAACTTGGCCGACTAAACCACCGATAATAATACCAATAGTTAGCATAAGTGCAGGACTGAGCTCAGTAGAGCTTAATGCCAGATCAACAATGAAAAAGCTCGCCACTGCAATAACCAAAGTGATCAAAAAAACTTTATGATCAAAAGACTTCATATAAACATACCAATTAAAAAGAAGGTTAAACATTAATTTAACAAAAGAGTTAGCTATCTTAACGAGTTAATTAAACTTCGCAATAATTAATATAGAAGCACAGAGAAGATTTGTCGTGTTTTGTCTGTTTTTTGCCCAAAAACAGCCGTTTTGCTGTGTTTTTGAGCGTTTTATCAAAAAGATCAAAAAAGGGGTTGCATCGTTTTCGATTCTCCCTATAATGCGCACCCACTGACACG
>NZ_JBLWMW010000029.1:14359-57994 GCF_048515945.1 Pseudoalteromonas 'SMAR' | reverse complement strand
TCATTCCTCTTTTGTGTATTCTAGTGAAATGACACAGATTTCTAAACACTACCGCGAGTGCTCAGTGGTGGTGTTTGGTGAGCCCAATAGTCAATTCCGTTTAGCAGAGATTAAAGCGCAAGCAGGTTAACTGCCATCCAGCGTTTCTTCTAATAGCGATTCGGTTTGGATCGCTATTTCCTTCATTTTCACCGCATACGCTTCGAGTTTTTTCTCTTCCGTTGTTTTGGCTTTAAATTGTGGGATCTGAATGGGGTAACCGGCCTGATCCATAGCGATAAAGCTGATAATGCAATGGTTGGTTTCCACTAAGCGCTGTGTTTTAGGATCGCCACAGCGAACCTGAATAAATATTTGCATACTGGTGTTGCCGGTGTGGGCAATACGAGCAGACACCTCAACAATTTGCCCCACTAAAATTGGACGGTGGAAGCGCATACCGGCTACTGAAACGGTAACACAGTAGCTACCACTCCAACCGGCAGCACAAGCGTAGCCAGCTTGATCTATCCATTTCATCACCATGCCGCCATGGACTTTGCCACCAAAGTTCACGTCAGTGGGTTCAGCAAGAAATCGAAAAGTGACAGATTGTTGTGACATAGTTGTTGTTCCATATTCTGGCGTCTTAAGCTAACTATAGAAAGGAAAACAGCTTTTGGCTAAATTACGGCGATAAATCATTACCTAACGAGTGATTGTAGGCAACAAAAAAGGGGCCGTAAGCCCCTTGTGCAATTTAGGATAAAACAAATAGCCTACATATTGGGGTAGTTTGGTCCACCAGCCCCTTCAGGCGTCACCCAGGTGATGTTTTGACTGGGATCTTTAATGTCGCACGTCTTACAGTGAATACAGTTTTGCGCGTTGATGACAAACTGTTTGTCACCTTGTTCATCTTCATTCACTTCATACACACCAGCTGGGCAATAGCGCTGCGCAGGCTCATCATACTTGGCTAAATTCACCTTAATTGGTATATCCGCATCTGTGAGCTTTAAGTGGCAAGGCTGCACCTCTTCGTGATTGGTGTTAGATAAAAACACCGACGACAACTTATCAAAGCTGAGCTTGCCATCGGGCTTTGGATAATTGATTTTTTCAGCCTCAGAAGCCGGTTTTAATTGCGTGTGATCTTGGTGTTCATCTTTAATGGTGAAGGGAAGTGCTCCAGAGAAGATGTTTTGATCGATCATGTTGTAGGCGCCACCTAAAATGCGCCCAAATTTGTGCATTGCGGGGCCAAAGTTACGTGACTGATAAAGCTCTTCATACAGCCAACTGGCTTTGAACTTGTCGGCAAAGCTGTGCAATTCTGGCGCTGGGTTCTCTTCAGCTAAGGCTTCAATAATGGCGTCGGCGGCTAGCATACCGGATTTCATCGCAGTGTGATTGCCTTTGATTTTGGCAAAGTTAAGCGTGCCGGCATCACAGCCTATTAATAGGCCGCCTGGAAAGTGCATTTTAGGTAAGCTGTGGAAGCCACCTTTGGCAATGGCTCTGGCGCCATACGCAACACGCTCAGCTCCGTTTAAGACCTCAGCAAACGTAGGGTGGTGCTTCATGCGCTGGAACTCGTCAAACGGACTCAAGTGCGGATTGCTGTAATTTAAGTCAATAATAAGACCCACCACCACTTGATTGTTTTCGGCGTGGTACATAAACGAGCCACCATGGGTGTCGTTATCCAAAGGCCACCCGGTGCCATGAACCACTAAGCCCTCTTGGTGTTTACTGGGGTCCACTTGCCAAATTTCTTTAAAGCCAATGCCATAGTGTTGCGGTGAGGCGTCTTTGTCTAATTCGAACTGACTGATTAACTCTTTACCTAAATGGCCGCGACAGCCCTCTGCAAACACGGTGTATTTGGCGCGCAGCTCCATGCCGGGCATGTAACTGTCTTTGGGTTGGCCATCACGGTCGAGTCCCATGTCACCGGTGATAATCCCTTTGACTTCATCCTCTTCGACTAGCAATGAATGCGCACTAAAGCCTGGGAATATCTCCACGCCTAGTTGTTCCGCTTGCTCAGCAAGCCAGCGACAGACATTGCCCATAGAGACGATGTAATTGCCATCATTTTTAAATGTCTTAGGTACCACAGCATGTGGCAACTTAGTCGCATCATTTTCGTTTTTAAATAAATAGATGTCATCAGCGGCTACCTTAGTGGTAACAGGCGCGCCTTTGTCAGCCCAATCTGGGATTAATTCATCTAAGGCTTTGGTCTCGAAAACAGCGCCAGAGAGAATATGTGCGCCGACCTCAGAGCCTTTCTCGACGACGCAGATCATTAATTCTTGTTGTTGTTCTTGTGCCTGTTGAGCGAGTCGGATAGCGCACGATAAGCCTGCTGGGCCCGCACCAACTATCACAACATCAAACTCCATGGTTTCGCGTTCGACCATTTTTAACCTCACACTATTTGACGGTAGATTAACTAAAGAGAGGCTTTAGTTTGATTTTCGTTAAACTAAGGTTATTTGAGGTTGACGTTTACGTCAACAGGAAGTAGTCTGAATCCAATAAAATAATTTTGTTGACGTAGACGTCAGCCTGAAGAATAACCAGATGATGGAGTAACCATGAAAGTACTTGTGCCAATCAAACGCGTGATTGACTACAACGTCAAGGCAAGAGTCAAACCGGATAACAGTGATGTGGATCTCAGCAATGTCAAAATGGCGATGAACCCATTTTGTGAAATTGCCGTTGAAGAAGCGGTTCGCCTAAAAGAAGCAAACACGGCTACAGAGGTGATTGCCGTTTCAATTGGTGATAAAGCTTGCCAAGAGCAGTTGCGTACCGCATTGGCTTTAGGTGCTGACAAAGCCATTCACATTGAAACCGACGCCAAACTTGAGTCGCTTCATGTTGCTAAGCTGTTGGCGAAACTCGTTGAGCAGGAAAATCCTGAGCTGGTTATTTTAGGCAAGCAGTCTATTGATTCTGACAATAACCAAACTGGGCAAATGTTGGCTGCATTGACCCAGCGCGGGCAGGGTACTTTCGCTTCAAAGGTAAGCATTGAAGGCGATAAGGTACAGGTTACTCGTGAAGTGGATGGCGGCCTACAAACCGTTGCTCTGGCATTACCGGCCGTTATCACGACCGACTTACGTTTAAACGAACCACGTTACGCTTCGTTACCTAACATCATGAAAGCTAAGCGCAAACCACTAGATGTTGTTGCCGCTGACAGCTTAGGTGTGGATTTAACCCCAAGAGTTGAACTGGTCAAAGTAGAAGAGCCAGCGAAGCGCTCTGGTGGTGTAATGGTAGAAAGCATTGACGAATTAGTGACAAAATTAAAAACAGAAGCAAAGGTGATCTCATGAGCGTATTAGTTATTGCTGAGCACGAAAATGGCGTTCTAAAGCCAGAAACCGCGAAGGTAATTACAGCGGCAAGCAAAATTGCAGACGCCATAACCGTACTGGTTGCGGGTGCAAACATTGCCGACGTCGCAACTAGCAGTGCCGAGATTGCCGGAGTAAATAAAGTAATTGCCATCGATGACAGTGCCTTTGAGCATCAACTGGCAGAAAACATGGCGGATCTGGTTGTGGATATGGCTGGCGACTACAGCCACATTCTATTTGCCGCATCGACAACAGGCAAAAACATTGCTCCTCGAGTGGCGGCATTATTAGATAAATCGCAAATTTCAGAAATTGTTGATGTTATTGACGCCGATACCTTTAAGCGCCCCATTTATGCGGGCAACGCCATTGCTACGGTAAAATCTGCTGAGAGCCAAAAGGTGATCACGGTTCGTGCCTCTGCTTTTGATGCTGCAGCGACTCAAGGCGCTTGTGAAGTTGAAAACCGTTCGCAAAGCATGTCGTCGTCGCTAAGCTCATTTGTCAGCGTTGAACAAACCGAATCAGAGCGCCCAGAGCTAACGGCAGCGCCAGTGGTTATTTCTGGTGGCCGCGGGATGCAAAATGGCGATAATTTTGCACTGTTGAATGGTATTGCAGATAAGCTTGGTGCCGCAATTGGCGCGTCACGCGCGGCGGTTGATGCTGGCTTTGTGCCAAATGACATGCAAGTAGGTCAAACGGGTAAGATCGTGGCACCGGATCTGTATATTGCCGTTGGGATCAGTGGCGCTATCCAACACCTAGCTGGGATGAAGGATTCAAAAGTCATTGTTGCAATCAATAAAGACCCAGAAGCGCCTATCTTCCAAGTGGCGGATTATGGCCTAGTGGCTGACTTGTTTGATGCGCTGCCAGAGCTAGAACAAGCCTTATAATTTTCTACTCAATACCGCCATGGTATTGAGTATATGTATTCTGGTTGTTAAAGCCGTTGAGCCTTGTGCCGCGGCTTTTTTCGTTATAGCCTAAGTGATCCAATTAACCACTTTGTGTTTTCTCTAGAGACTTGAAAAAATAAAGTGAGTCGGCCTCAATTACTTTTGATTCTGACAAACAGGTCTGATATCCGCCGTGTCACTAAGTCATGGTCACTTTTTGGTAGGTGATTAAAGTAAATATCAAGATATTCCTGTTGTCGGTATATTGACATCATTGCCTGATTAATTTTGTTGATAATGGCCCGTGACTCACGAGTATCAGTACAGGCTATGTGACCTGCAACAAACTCTGGGTGTTTGGCTATAGCAATAGCACTAACTGTGTTATCTAATTCATTAAAATAATGCTTAAACACCGTTGGATAAGTCAAAATAAAGTCGACGCGTTGGCGGCTAAACATATCAATTAAGGCTCGGTAGGCATCACCACCGGAGCGTCTAACCACATTTTCTACAGCTAACTGAGACAATTGCTCATCAATCACTTTGTCATAAGAGCGACCTTGCTCAACAGCAATAATGGCTTTAGGGTAGCGTGCAAATAACACCGACAAATCTTTAAGTGCTCCTTGCTTTGTCTTCATAGTGGGCAATATTGGCGTGTTATTTTGGTAATAATAAAGTCGATGGCTCGGGTATAGGTGAATTGGGTAGGAATAAAGATTAACTAAGCTGCGTTGCGCGGTTTTAATTCTGTTTAGGGCACACATGGTTTTATCTTGTTTTAATAGAGCGGCAATTCGTGCACTGGGCGCGATTTCTAATTCAAAATTGATATCACTTAACCGGGCGAATAGCAGGCGGTAAGTATCACTGGCTAAGTCATTAGAGCCTGTTTGGTTAAATAAGGTTAGGTCATTCGGATCATCACTGAGCAAAGTGACATTATGGCTGCTGGCAATGGCAGGCAAGATCACGAATAGGTACAGTAAACTTATCTTTTTCATACATCGAACCAAGTAGGGTTATCGTTAACTATAGTCAATCCACAGCGATAATTTAACTGATCCGACATGAATAGATTTGAACAGATAACATTTAAAAAGGCAGGGCTACAACGCCCCTACAAGAATGCAGGGGCATGGAAGTTATACCATTGTGGCTAAAAGGTATTTAGTAGTCGTAGCTAATATGCTGGAAAAAGCGCACATTAACGTCTTGCTTCTCAATATTCACAGGCAGCTCAGAGACAAAGCGCTTAATGACACTTTCAACATGGTTCATAAAGCGGCCATAGCCCATGTCTTTTTTGTCTTTGTCGTTGGCCACCACCACAAAGCGGATCGTGTCGACTAAGTTAGCGTCGTCGAACAGCGAATAAATTTGATTTTCGCCACTGCCAGTATCGAAGCTCAACTTTTGTAACTCGCGATTGGTATCGGTTTTATCGATTTTGGCACTGCGTACAATCGGTAAGCGGCCATCGGCTACCATAGCCACCATATTCAATTGCTTATCTGCACAGGCCGACAAAAAGCTGTCTTCAACTTGGCGATAAAATTGGCTGTAATCCCCCGGTCGCATTTGACTCTGGTAATGGGTTTTCATCGCTCTGGAAACGGGAATATTAAAGGTGACGTAAGTCATTTCATTATAGTGATCTGGCAAACTGCAGTTGCGTGCTTGGTAGCGCGGGTAGAGTGCTCTGAGCTTATAACCATAGGATTCTTTGTCACCTTTGGCTTTAGCAAACAAATCATAGGTTAAATGCTGGTGATCTCGTACTCTAAATTCTGGTTGGTTGTCCTTGAAGCTTTCTTTCATTTCATCGAGTACTTTTTTCACTTTGTTGTGAAAATCGGCCGCATTGGCACGCAGCTCGTCGCCCGTGGCTAAAAATAATAAGCGAATTTTGCGTGCTTGGTAGTCCTCGTTTACATAGGTTTTATGGGCTTCATGAAACTTAGGATTATAGAAAAACATAATCTGTTTTTGCGTTTGCATGGTATACGCTTCATCGTGATATCGCACTACTGGCAGTTTATCGTTAGCAATCACATGGACATTGTGCAATTCGTATTCATCGCACAGTGCAAACAGTTGTCGTGACAAACGCTCATAACACGCAGTGACAGAGTCAAAGCAGCGATAAAACGCATCATCGGGTTTGAACTCAGCCAAAATATAGTGATTGTTACGTGCTTTGGTGGAAATATAGACGCGGTTTAAGTTCATCGAAGCCATGTTGGATCCCTTCCTCGGTAAATTAACAGGTTGAAATCGCAGATTGTGAGTCTCAGTCTTTTATATCACTTCATGGTGAGGTAGTAAGACAAGAGCACTGCAATTTCCTCGTTTATGCCGCCACTATAGGAGGTTGTTATGACGCTAATATTGCGCTAGAACAAAATTTGTCACAAAAATTAATCAAAACTTTAGAGCGATAAATAAATCCGCCGTTGGTGGAGATATTTGCTGTAAGTTCGTGCTCGTTTTTGTAATAATGCCGAGGTTAACTAAGAGCATAATTCAGAGGAAAGATTTCCTATGGCGGAAACTGAGAATCGCCCAACAAACTTTATCCGCAATAAAATCGATGCGGATCTGGCCAGTGGTAAACACGCGTCTACCCATACCCGTTTTCCACCTGAGCCAAATGGTTTTTTACATATTGGCCACGCTAAGTCTATCTGCCTAAATTTTGGTATTGCAGAAGACTACAATGGTAAGTGTAATTTACGTTTTGATGACA
Source organism: Pseudoalteromonas 'SMAR' (assembly GCF_048515945.1). Classification (NCBI taxonomy): domain Bacteria; kingdom Pseudomonadati; phylum Pseudomonadota; class Gammaproteobacteria; order Alteromonadales; family Pseudoalteromonadaceae; genus Pseudoalteromonas; species Pseudoalteromonas 'SMAR'. The sequence goes on along the minus strand of NZ_JBLWMW010000029.1, from coordinate 50,978 downwards.
CCAACCCAGAAAAAGAAGACATCAACTACGTTAAGTCGATTAAAGAAGACGTAAACTGGTTAGGATTCCAGTGGGATGGTGAGATCTGCTATTCATCAAACTACTTTGATAAATTGTACCAATATGCCGTTGAACTCATTGAAAACGGCAAGGCGTATGTCTGTTTCTTGACCCCAGAGCAAGCACGTGAGTATCGCGGCACGTTAACTGAGCCAGGTAAGAACAGCCCGTACCGTGACACTTCACCAGAAGAAAACCTGGCCTTATTTGAAAAAATGCGTAACGGCGAGTTTAAAGAAGGCGAATGTGTGCTCCGTGCTAAGATTGACATGGCAAGCTCATTTATGGTGCTGCGCGACCCAATCATTTATCGCGTTAGATTTGCTCATCACCATCAAACCGGTGATAAGTGGTGCATCTACCCAATGTACGATTTCACCCACTGTATCTCGGATGCCTTGGAAGGGATCACGCATTCACTGTGTACCTTAGAGTTCCAAGACAATCGCCGTTTATATGACTGGGTACTGGACAACATCAGCATTGATTGCCATCCACAGCAGATTGAGTTTTCTCGTTTAAACCTTGAATACACCGTTATGTCAAAGCGTAAGCTCAATGACCTAGTGGTAAATAACTTCGTTGAAGGCTGGGATGACCCGCGTATGCCAACCATTGCAGGTTTACGTCGTCGCGGTTACACGCCAGCGGCCATTCGTGAATTTTGTAAGCGCATTGGTGTAACCAAAATGGACAACATGGTTGAGATGGGCATGTTGGAAGCCTGTATTCGTGATGACCTCAACGAGAATGCTCCCCGTGCCATGGCCGTGTTGGATCCGGTGAAAATTGTCATTGAGAATTTTGCTGAAGGTGAGGTGGAAATGCTCACTGCACCAAATCATCCAACCCTTGACAAAGGCACACGAGAGCTGCCGTTTACGCGTGAAATCTACATTGAAAAAGAAGATTTCCGAGTAGAAGCGAATAAAAAATTCAAACGTCTTGTGCTAGGTAAAGAGGTGCGCCTACGTAATGCTTACGTTATCAAAGCTGAGCGCATTGAAGAAGATGACAACGGTGAAATCACCACCATTTACTGTAGCTATGATCCAGAAACCTTGGGCAAGAACCCAAGCGATGGTCGTAAAGTAAAAGGGGTGATCCATTGGGTGTCGGCCACGCACTGTATTGATGCTCCTGTGCGCCAGTACGACCGTTTGTTTAGCGTGCCAAATCCTGCTGCAGCAGAAGACTTCACGGCGACCTTAAACCCAGAGTCACTGGTTGTTATTGAACACGCTAAGTTAGAGCCAGCCTTGGCGAATGCTGAGCCTGAGCAAGGGTATCAATTCGAGCGTTTAGGTTATTTCTGTCGTGATAATAAAAGCACGGAATTAGTATTTAACCAAACGGTTGGCTTACGTGACTCGTGGGCTAAAATCGAACAAAAAGGGTAATACCAAGAAGGCCGGTTGATACCGGCCTTTTTTGTTGCGGCCAAGATCACACGCATTTGTTATGTCTGAAAAATCCATCCAGCACTTTTACATCAATGAGCAGCAATCTATTTATTTGCTGTCCCATCACGACGCGAAAAAACACCGGCAATGGCTGAACATATGTAAAAAGCAGCTTAGCCTACTGGGTTACCGTGACGTGGAAGTGATAGGCTCCGGGGCTTTTGGTTTCGTTTTTTCAGGCACCAGTGAAACAGGAGCCCATTGGGTCTTCAAATTTTCTCGGATCACCTTAGCCCAAAGTGTGAGAGATAGGTTAGAAGACGAAGCCTATATGCTCTCGCAGATCAATAATGCCATGGTGCCTAAGTTTTATGCCTTTGAAAGGGTAAAAAAACAAGGTATTTTAATGATGGAGCGGGCTCCCGGGGCAGATTTAGAAAAGATCTCCTTGCGTAAAGGCCGTTTCACAGCCCATGAGCTGGTTACTCTTGCACTTAACCTTCGTAACGTGCTGGTAGATTTACGGGAACGTCGGGTGGGCATGTCACCACAACCTATTGTTCACGGTGATATTAAACCCTCAAATATTGTCTGGGATGAAGAGCATAACCGCTTTTCCTTAGTGGATTGGGGAAGCTCTGTGTATGCCCAAATCGATATTCATGGCGAGCCCATAGCCAGTAATATAATGGATTTAATGTCTTCAGACGTCAGTTCCACCAATGCCCGCATGGGGGATGTTTACTTCATTGGCGATGAACAAATGTCTGGCGCGCAATCGTCCCCGCGGTTTGATGAACAAGGCGTGGCCTCCACCATTTATGCTTTGGCCAGCGCCCAGTCTTGTCGCTTTGGGGCTCAAGTACTACCTGCCAGTGCCCTTGGCTTACCAAAAGTGTTTGCTCAGGTGCTTGATGGCATGTTGAGTAAAGACAAAGCGACTCGTGATCAAGCTGGCGATTACTTTATTCGCAATATGCCAGCCATGGCCAAGTTGTTGTTGCCGCCTTTGGACTTAAGTGAAGCAAAATCACGCATTCCTTTTTGGTCAACCACGGCAGCGGTAAAACCCGAAACCGTTGTCTACAGCTCACGTAAACAGTTTCTTCGCCGTGCCGATGAAAACCATAATTTAAGAGACGTCAATGACGCACAACTTGACCGCTATTATAAAGAGTTTTTATTTGATACCGGCGATACCGAAAAAGCGTTTTTAGCTTCTATCAGCCGTTTGGCTCAATTTCCAGTAGTAGGGGGGCTGAGTTTCCATTGGAAAGCAACGCAATTATTTGTTGAATCTAGCTTGATCCTGCACGATGAATCGCTCGACAAAGCATTTAAAGATTCCGTTAATGCCACTGTGATGTTGGCACAGGGGATAAAGCAAAAGGGGCTGTTTAAATGTTGCTTATTTGATGCTCGGCAGTCTATTCAGCTCAATCGCGATGACACCGGGGCGTTTGATTTCGAGCATTTACCGCAACTCGAATACACGGTCAGTGACATTACCAGCAGTGAAATAACTCGCCCGCACTCTTATTTTGAAGACGGTAAAGACCCCGATGAGCAATTACAGTTACCTAAGCAAATCATCCAATGTGTCTTTGAGCTCAATCAGATCCACCATACCGGCTGTATTATTTTCGAATCCTTACAAGACAGGATGAAAATACACTATTACTACCGCTTACTTGATGCCAGTAAAGAGCAACAGTTTCAGCAACTACTGACAACCATTATGCAGTACGCCGTGAGTATTCAAGATTATGGGGTGGCAGGCTTTATGAAGCTGCCGTACAAAAATACCCGAGAATTTTCTTTGTGTGATAAGCATGAAGCGTTTTACTTTCCGAAAAACCCGAAAGAGTATACTGGCAATACATAAACTAAAGCCAGCCTAGGTATTCGGCAAAAAAAAAGCCAGCAAATGCTGGCTTAATGCTTAATAGGGCATGCAATTTTAGTTAATTGCCGTTTTGCTCTGCAAATTTCTTACACGCTTCTTTGTCTTCACACTCACCATACAAGTACAGTGAATGGTTGGTTAGTGTGATGCCGTTTGCGGTGGCTACTTCTTCTTGGCGACGTTCGATAACATCGTCTTCAAACTCAACCACTTTACCGCATTTTAGGCAAACAAGGTGATCATGGTGGGTGCTGCCTGATAATTCAAAAACAGATTTGCCGCCTTCAAAATGGTGGCGAGTGACAATTCCGGCATCGTCGAATTGGTTAAGTACCCGGTAAACGGTAGCTAGACCAATTTCTTCACCTTTATCAAGCAGAATTTTATAAACGTCTTCAGCACTGATATGTTGGTTGTCTGGAGACTGTAAGATCTCTAGAATCTTGATGCGTGGAAGTGTTACTTTTAAACCAGCCTTTTTAAGCTCTAAGTTGTGATCAGTCATTAAATCTGTCTCAATCTGTTAGTTATAATTCGTCTTAGGAATATCACGACGCATGTCCTAAGAATAACTTGCTCGGGCAGCAAGTGCAAAACAATTGCAATTAATCTTCCAGCTCGCTCAGGCACATTTCATCGTATACCTGTGCACACCACTGCTTAACCCGCTGCTCAGTCAGTTCCGGTTGGCGGTCTTCATCAATGCCAAGGCCGACAAAGTTATTGTCATCAACCAACGCTTTTGACGCTTCAAAGTCATAGCCGTCAGTCGACCAATTACCGATGACGATAGCTCCGCGCTCAGTCACAATATCATTGATCATGCCCATGGCATCCAAGAAGTATTCAGCATAATCTTCTTGATCGCCGCAGCCGAAAATGGCTACCAGCTTGCCGTCGAAGTCAATTTCTTCCAGCTCTGGGAAGAAATCGTCCCAATCACACTGTGCTTCGCCATAGTACCAAGTCGGAATACCAAACAGCAGTAAATCGAATTCTGCAATTTCTTCTTTGCTACTTTTTGCGATGTCTTTGACATCTACAAGCTTTTTGCCCAATTCTTTTTGAATCATTTTAGCGACGTGTTCTGTGTTACCAGTGTCACTGCCGAAAAAAATACCTACGCTTGCCATTAATTGCTTACCTTCTATCTATTAACCGCTAACTTTTCTTGTAAAATGGTCTCGATGAGTGCACTACGACTGATGTTTTGTGACTCTGCCATATCACTTAGCGCTTGATACAACTCTGATGAAACCTTAAATTCAACTCTTTTAAGTCCACGGGCGCGATCGCGTTTGATCTGATTGCGCTTATTGACTTTTAACTGCACTTCGCGGGGAAGTGGATTTGTTTTTGGACGCCCTGGTCGCTTTTCGTTTTCGAACAGGTCGATAGTGGTTCTATCTGTTTCAGCCTTGGCCATTATCCTACACCTGCACCTTGCCAGAATACTTGGATTAAGCCTTTGGCAATGAACCCAGAACAACCAAGAAATAGTACGAGCCACACCGTGTAGCGTCCAAACTTTGGTACATCGCCTTTCTTAAGTACGTCCTGAATTGCCATACCGATGAAAAAGAATATACCAGCCAAAGCAAACCACAGCCCCAGCGTTTCAAATTCATTTATAAATTGACTGACCATCTGAGCTCTACTCAATACTTAAACGGCGGCTACTATAACATAACCAGCACGGTTAATTTAAGCGTATCGGGCTAAAATCAACGCCATTTATTGAAGAAAATCAATAATAGAGCGATTGACTGCTTGTGGCTTTTCTGCATGGAGCCAATGACCCACACCCTGGATTATTTTTGCTTTGGCATTAGGGAAAGCCTGAGTAATGGCTTCTCTGTGCTCAGGCAAAATATAATCTGATTCACTGCCTTTAATAAACAAAGTATCGCACAAACAAGAATGCGTTTCATTAATGTTTGCTGTAATAGCATTGTATTTTTCTGCAATCACGTCCAAATTGAAACGAAAACTGAATTCGCCAGCGTCGGATTTGGCCAGGCTTTTCAATAGAAACTGGCGCACACCAAGGGTTTCTATGTGTTTCGCCATTATGGTATCGGCTTCTGCGCGACTGTTTATGCTGGCATTTTGCACTTCTGTTAAGGCTGCAATAATGGCGTCATGACGACTGTGATACGCTACAGGGGCGATATCGAGCACCACCAATTTAGCAACCAAATCAGGGTAGCTTTGTGCCACTTGCATCGCCACTTTGCCGCCCATGGAATGACCCACAAGGTGTGCTTTGGTTATCGCTAAGTGATCAAGCAGGGCTTTAACGTCATTGGCCATATCGGGATAGGACATATCAACATGGTGAAATGAACGACCATGGTTACGTAAGTCAATGTTGATGACATAAAAGTCTGGTGCTAACGCTTTTGCGACCACGTTTAGGTTTTCTAATGAACCAAATAACCCGTGCATCACCACTACGCAAGGGTTGTTTGGATCGCCGCTTTGTTGAAAATTTAACAGCATGTGCCCTCCAAAATTGGCGCTAATTGTGACATTGCTAGGTAAAAATGCAAAGCCGTAGAGTAATAAGTTAATTTTGGATATACTTAGGCTAATTAGATAAGTTGCTCCTAATTAGCACAGATGACAGGAAACGCATGAAAAAAATAGAAATAGATGACGAGCTTTATCAATACATTGCAAGCAACACCCAGAGCATCGGTGAGAGTGCTTCGGAGATATTGCGTCGTTTATTAAAACTGACTCCTGGCGTTAGCAAAGCACCTGAGCCTGTTAAGCCGGACACTGCAGCAAGTACGAGTAGCGAAAATAACACTGCAAAAGAAAAGCCCAAAGCGACTCCTGAGCCAAGCAAACCCGCTGCTAATGTATTTAATATTCTCAACAAAGAAGAATTAGCAATGCAAAAAGGAGTGGTTGGTCGCTTCTTATTTATTTTGGCCGCCTTCCACCGTACGCACAAAGAAGATTTTAGTAATGTTTTAGACATTAAAGGTCGTGACCGCATATACTTTGCAACGAGCAAAGAAGCCTTATTGGAAAGCGGTAGCAGTATGAACCCAAAAAACATCGTCGACAGCGAATACTGGGTGATGACCAACTCCAATACTACGCGCAAAAAAATGATGCTTCATGAGGTAGCTAAGGTGTTAGGTTATACCGATGAAGCGGCTGAAAAAATCCGAGACTACCTATAAGGAAATCTTATGGCAATCCACCCGCAAGCTGGCAAACAGGCAGACCGTGCACTGTTGGTTAATGTACCAAAGTTAGTTTCATCTTATTACCTGAATGAACCCGATCTAGAAGAACACCCAGAGCATTGTGTTGCCTTTGGCACCAGTGGACACCGCGGTTGCTCGTTACATTTTAAGTTTAATGAATCGCACATTTTGGCCATCACTCAAGCCATTTGTGATTACCGCAAAAAAAATGACATTTTTGGTCCGCTTTTTTTAGGCAAAGACACCCATGCTCTGTCGGAAGCCGCATTCAATTCAGCCATTGAAGTATTGGTTGCTAATGAAGTGCAAGTCATAACTCAGGAAAACGATGATTACACGCCAACGCCGGTGATAAGCCATGCGATTGTCAATCATAACCGCCAGCACCCTAATGAGCTCGCCGATGGTATTGTGGTGACACCGTCACATAACCCGCCAGAAGATGGCGGCTTTAAATACAATCCGCCCAATGGAGGACCTGCCGACGGCGAGGTGACTAAGTGGATTGAGGACCGCGCCAATCAATTACTGATTGAAGACTTGGTTGCGGTAGAGTTATTTCCCTACGCCAAGGCGAAACGCTCTGGCTTTATTAAATACCAAGACCTTATTACGCCTTACGTCAAAGAGCTTGACAGCATTGTCGATATGGCTGCCATCGCGCGCGCAGGGGTTAAAATAGGGGTTGACCCATTGGGTGGTTCGGGGATTAATTTCTGGCCGGTGATTGCCAAACACTACGACCTTAACTTGGAAGTAGTGAACGATGTTGTCGATCCTAGCTTTGCCTTTATGCCACTGGATAAAGACGGCAAGATCCGCATGGATTGTTCCTCTGAATATGCCATGGCCAATTTACTGGCGTTAAAACAAGATTATGATATTGCCATTGGTAACGACCCTGACTTTGACCGCCATGGAATTGTCACCGCTGATGGTTTGATGAATCCCAATCACTTTTTAGCGGTGGCGATTGATTATTTAATTAAGCATCGCGATTGGCCGGCACAGGTCAAAATTGGTAAAACGCTGGTTTCTAGCGCCATTATCGATAAAATCGTGGCGGCTAATGAGCGTGAACTTTACGAAGTGCCGGTGGGCTTTAAATGGTTTGTTGATGGCCTTAGTCGTGGCGAACTTGCCTTTGGTGGAGAGGAAAGTGCTGGCGCGGCTTTCCTTCGTAAAGATGGCAGTACCTGGTGCACTGACAAAGACGGCTTTATTTTGGGGCTGTTAGCGGCAGAGATTTTGGCAGTTACAGGTCAAACACCGTCTCAATATTACCACGCACTGACACAGTCGCACGGCACTGCTGTGTACAAACGCATTGATGCTCCGGCAACCCCAGAGCAAAAGGCCAAATTAAAACAGCTAAGCGCAGACAACATTAGTGCAACGGAATTAGCTGGTGATAAGGTTGTTGACATTTTAACCCATGCTCCTGGTAATGGCGCTGCGATTGGGGGGCTGAAAGTGGTCACCAGCAATGGCTGGTTTGCTGCCCGTCCCTCTGGCACAGAAGACGTATATAAGATTTACCTTGAGTCATTCAAAGGCGAAGGCCATTTAGCTGAGTTAGAACAAGCCGCTAAATCGCTAGTCGACACTGTAATCCAGTAGAAATCGTAAAAGCCATACACCTTGTATGGCTTTTTTGTAGCAAAGTTAATATTAACTCGTGATCGAGCTTGCGTTATTGACTCACTTTGTTGGTGTTACGTTTAAAACTGCGTCGGTATTTAGCCATGAAACCAACGCAACACATCCTAACTGAGGCGGCAAGAAAGCGATTAACTAACCACAAGCAATTGTAATTGGAATTATGACGTACTTACAAAATTTAAAACAAACCGGTGATTTTCTTAGCATAACCAGAAGTAACGAGTTTTCATTGCCTGCAGCTAGCTTTACCCTTGAAAACGGTACCCATGTTGAGGTTCTGGATACTGGCGTTATCCAGTTTACTCCCGTTGATAAGGGCACAAAAGATATTGTGCTTTCTAGCGCAATTCACGGCAACGAAACAGCACCTATCGAGATTTGTGACGAGTTAATTCAGCAGATCATCGCTGGCGAACTAAAGCTTACACAGCGCGTGTTATTTATTTTTGGCAACCCGAAATCAATTAACATCGGTAAGCGTTTTGTCGATGAAAATCTTAATCGTTTGTTCAACGGCGCGCACCAAAATAAATCAGACAACCCAGAACAAGTTCGAGCGCAAAAACTAGAGCAGTACGTCAGTGACTTTTTCAACGCAGAGGAAGAAGGACGTTACCGCTGTCATTACGACCTACATACGGCGATACGCGGCTCTAAAAATGAAAAGTTCGCGGTGTATCCTTATTTGCATGGTAAACCGTGGAAGAAATCTCAATTACAGTTTTTACTCTCGTGTGGGGTCAATACCGTGTTAATGATGAGCAGTGCGGCCACCACTTTTAGTTACTATTCATCGCGACAATTCGGTGCCGATGCCTTTACCATTGAGCTGGGTCAGGTTAAGCCATTTGGTGAAAATGACATGGCCAAGTTTGCTAAAACCAAGGCCACGCTGAAAGCATTAATTAGCCAGGAATCGGTAGAATATAAGGAATATAATGCAGAGGACTTCGAAATCTTCACCGTACACCGCACCATAAACCGTACCAACACGGATTTCTCGTTTTCTTTCCCTGACTCCGCAGTAAACTTTACCGGATTTAAGCAAGGCGAGTTACTCGCAAGAGACGGAGACAAAGAATATTTTGCGGAAGTGGATGGCGAGGCGATTATTTTCCCCAATGCCAATGTGGCTTTGGGCCAGCGCGCATTGTTAACCGTTCTTCCGTTAGAGTCTCAAGAAAACTTTATTTAAAACAATGGTGTAACTTAAGTCCACCATTCGTATCAAAAACTTTCCAAATTCGTTAGTGCATTTTAACGGTTATTCATCTAGGATTAGTTGAATAACCGTTTACGTTAACGTAAAGTTGAAACGCTTTAATTTAATTTACTTACTAAATTCGCAAATATTATCCTGGTAGCCATTAACGCGCGCCAACACAATTAAAACCGCGAATAAAAGCAGGACAGCTTCCAGCTTTGGTAAGTTTGTTATGACAACAAGAGAAGGTAGGTTATGACTAACCCCAATAATATATCGCTAAATATCAGCCATGCGCTGGAATTTATTGATGGTCATGCACTCAATATCCCTACGTTAAAGATTTTAAGTGACCAAGGCGAAGTGCTTGATGGTGCAACGGCACCTGAAATAGATAAAGAAACGGCGCTAAGAATTTACGCCACCATGCGTTTTATCCGATTGTTAGATGAACGTATGCAAGGCGCTCAGCGTCAAGGGCGGATCAGCTTCTATATGCAATGCCTTGGCGAAGAAGCTGCGGTAACGGCAAGTACGGCAGCGTTAAAAGAAGATGACATGATAATGGCACAGTACCGCGAACAAGCGGCGATCCATTATCGTGGCTTTTCATTAGAGCAGTTTATGAATCAACTGTTCTCTAATGAGAAAGATTTAGGTAAAGGCCGCCAAATGCCGGTGCATTATGGTTCTAAAGACCTGCACTACCTTACTATTTCATCGCCATTGGGTACTCAGATCCCACAAGCGACAGGCTATGCTTATGGCCAAAAACTGAAGCACGTTGATAAAGAGTCGGGTGAGCTTAACTCTGAAATTGATAACGTCACCATTTGCTACTTTGGTGAAGGCGCAGCATCGGAAGGGGACTTTCATGCCGGTCTAAACATGGCCGCGGTTCACGGTGCACCAGTGATTTTTTACGCTCGTAACAATGGTTATGCGATTTCGACGCCTGCTGATGAACAATTTAAAGGCGATGGCATCGCCGCTCGCGGTGTTGGCTATGGCATTAAAACCATTCGTGTTGATGGCGCTGACGCCCTAGCGGTGTATGCAGCGACTCAAGCTGCACGAAAAATTGCGGTTGAAAATGGCGAGCCGGTGATGATTGAATCCATCGCTTACCGTTTAGGGGCGCACTCAACATCAGACGACCCATCGGGCTACCGTACTAAAGATGAAGAGGCGGAATTTAAATCAAATTGTCCTGTTAATCGCTTTAAACTTTGGCTACTAAACCAAGGTTGGCTTGATGAAAAAGAAGACGAAGCGGAAAAAGAGAAGATCCGTGAAGACATTCTTGCAGCACTGAAAGTAGCTGAAAAAGTGCAAAAGCCGGCATTAGAAGATTTAGTATCGGATGTGTATGACGAGCCTATCCCTGCGTTGCAAAAGCAATACGAAGAACTCAAATCACATATCAAAGCATACCCAGATGCTTATCCAGTGACGGCAGGGAGAATTAAATAATGGCTAAAATGAACATGTTACACGCCATTAATTCGGCGTTAGATATCACCATGGCAGAGCATCCGCAAGCGTGTATCTTTGGTGAAGATGTGGGCTACTTTGGTGGCGTATTCCGTGCCACTTCTGGTCTACAAGAAAAATACGGTAAACACAGAGTTTTTAATACGCCATTGACTGAGCAAGGCATTTTGGGTTTTGCTAACGGTCTTGCGGCGTTTGGTGCGCCAGCGCTGGCAGAAATTCAGTTTGCTGATTACATTTTCCCAGCCTTTGACCAAATTGTGAATGAATCGGCTAAATTCCGTTACCGTTCTGGTAATGAGTTTAATGTTGGTAATTTGACTATTCGTGCACCATACGGTGGTGGTATTGCCGGTGGTTTATATCACTCGCAGTCACCAGAAGCTTACTTTGCTCACACCCCTGGTCTGAAAATAGTGGTGCCGCGTAACCCTTATCAAGCAAAAGGCTTATTACGTGCCTGCATCAAAGACGATAACCCAGTGTTATTCTTCGAGCCGAAGCGTTTATACCGTGCCTCAGTAGGGGAAGTGCCAGAAGAAGATTACAGCATTGAAATAGGCAAAGCCGAGGTCATCTCAGAAGGTAAAGACATTACTTTGCTGGCCTGGGGCGCACAAATGGAGATCATCGAGCAGGCAGCGAAAAAAGCCGAAGAAGCTGGCATTAGCTGTGAAGTGATTGACTTGCGTAGTATCTTGCCATGGGATGTTGACACGGTTGCACAATCGGTGATTAAAACCGGTCGTCTGGTGGTCAGCCATGAAGCGCCAATCACCAATGGCTTTGGTGCTGAGATTGCTGCCACCATCCAAAAAGAGTGTTTCTTACATTTAGAATCACCAATTGAGCGAGTATGTGGTTTGGATACCCCTTACCCATTGGCACTGGAAAAAGAATACGTTCCAGATGCCCATAAAGTATTTGCAGCAATCAAACGTTCAATGGAGTTTTAAGGACTGGTTATGGCAAAAGAATTTATTTTACCGGATATCGGCGAAGGCATCGTTGAATGTGAGATAGTCGAGTGGCTCGTTGCAGTAGGTGATGAAGTAAAAGAAGATCAGCCAATTTGTGATGTCATGACCGACAAAGCGTTAGTACAGATCCCAGCAGTACATGACGGCGTGATCACCCAGCTTCATTATCAAAAAGGTGAAATAGCCAAGGTGCATGAGCCTTTGTTTGCGATGGATGTCGCAGGTGAAGCAAGCGCTGAAGCAGAGCAATCTGCAAGCCAAGAGTCTGCCGCCTCTAATGACAATTCCGGCTCAGTATTGGAAGACTTCATTTTACCGGATATCGGCGAAGGCATTGTGGAATGTGAGATTGTCGAGTGGCTGGTTGCAGAAGGCGATGAGATCAAAGAAGATCAGCCAGTCTGTGACGTAATGACTGACAAAGCATTAGTGCAAATTCCAGCTAAATACGATGGTGTAGTAGAAAAATTATACTATCAAAAAGGCGAAATCGCTGAAGTACACAGCCCTCTGTTCCAGATGAAGCTGGCTTCAAGTCACAGTGGCAAAGCCGCCGATCCCATTGCTGATGTGCATAAACCACAAGAAAGCAAAGCGCAAGCTAAGCCGGAAAACAATGATAGTGATAACAGTCAGCGTCAGTTACCTAAGTCAGGTAAAGCCATTGCTTCGCCGGCAGTAAGACGCAAAGCACGTGAAGTCGGCGTTGATTTATCGCAAGTACCAGGCTCGGGCAAAAATGGCCGCGTGTACAAAGAGGACATCGACCACTTCTTGCAAAGTGACAACAAAGCTCAAGGCAGTGAACAACCTGCAGCGGCTGAAGCGCAAGCAACCCAAACACCTGTGTCGCAAGGCGGTACGCGTGTTGAACCTCTGCGCGGTATGAAAGCGGCAATGGCCAAACAAATGGTGGCGTCTGTCTCTACCATTCCACACTTTACCTATTGTGATGAAATTGACCTGACTGAGTTAATTGAACTGCGTTTAGCACTGAAAGAGCAGTACGCTAAGCAGGGCATTAAGCTGACCATGATGCCATTTTTCATTAAGGCGTTATCTTTGGCCATTAATGAATTTCCAATTCTTAATGCCAAGGTCAATGATGATTGCACTGAAGTGACGTATTATGACGATCACAATATTGGCATGGCCGTAGACAGTAAATTAGGCTTATTGGTGCCGAATATTAAATCGTGCCAAAACAAGTCGATTGTTGATGTTGCGCAATCGGTTACTGAACTGACGGATGCCGCAAGAGAAGGCCGTGTTTCACCGGATGCTTTGAAAGGGGGCACAATCTCTATCTCTAACATTGGGGCACTAGGTGGTACGGTAGCAACGCCAATTATTAACAAGCCAGAAGTGGCCATTGTGGCATTAGGTAAGGTGCAAAAGCTTCCTCGTTTTGATGAGCAAGGTAACGTGGTTTCTCGTTCCATCATGCAAGTGAGTTGGTCTGGTGATCATCGTATTATTGATGGTGGCACCATTGCACGCTTTAATAACCTTTGGAAATCCTTCCTAGAGGAACCGGCTAAAATGATGATGGCCATGCGCTAACCATTGTTTTTGCTAGTTTCTACTTGTTGTAAAGGGCCTTGACGGCCCTTTTTTGTGGCAATAAAAAACCAAGCCCTAGAGCTTGGTTTTACAGTTATTCACTTCAGTGGCTTGGTGATTATTGCAAACCTTTTTTCGAATAAATCGTCACCTTATTGGATAATAACGTCACGGTGATATTTTTCTCTTCACTGCCCCAGATGCAGTTAGTATGAAGTGTTTTCTCTTCGCACTTGTCTGCACTGCCAAGGATTTTTTCTACTTCGGTTTTATCCATTCCCACTTCTAATTTATTGTAGTTCTCTAAGTTTACTTTTGAACAACCAACAAGAGTTAAAAGGGCTGCAGCTGTGATTAATTTTTTCATAGTGATTTCGCCTAATGCTTATATTTTCTTATTTGGAAAATCACCCCTATTTTTGGGTGATCTAAGTAATGAATATCACCACTGTATACACGAGTATACTGTGACATTCGAGCAGTACGAAGCTTACCTTCATCCTCGTACTTTAAATCGAGATCCGTGGTGACATAGAGATAATGTCGCACGTGGATTTTAATTAATCCTTGCAGTTCAAATTCTGCAGCGGCTCGTGTTTCCTCGCTGATATAAGGGGAAACTAGGGAACCCAGTGGCTCGCGATTAATCGCTGCCGTGATGCTGGCAGGCTGCTTATATTGCTCACCTGCAACAATAACAACATTGGGTGCACGACGTTTACTCTGCTCTGGAAAACGCCAGCCAGTATGAAGCAGCGGCTGTAAATCCTTGCGTTGCAATTGGGCTAGTTTGTCTTGAAATTGTAATTGGCTTTTATCCAGCAAGTAGATGGAGTCCATGTGCTCTTGCGGCTCAACACTTGGGCTCAGAGGCAGAGTATCAAATAGGCTGACATAATCGCGGCTAGGCTCACACCAAGGGGAGCTTTTCCCCTGAGTTAACGTGCGGATAAAAGAACGGTCCTGAAATCGAGCACGGCCTTGCAAACACAGTTCATAACCGGTGTGATTAAAGCCCTCTAACAATAAATTGAGCCGGTTACGCTCAGTTAGCGCTTCAGGTTCGATGCTAAAATCTTCTTTGATGCTGTAACTAGGTGCTTGCTTAAAGGCGATTATTTCCACTTCAAACCAGCGAATTGCATGGGCGGATGTACTCAGTACAGCCGCACTCAACAACGCTAGGCTTTTTATTATTCTCATGCTACTGCCTTTTTCTCGAAGTCACTGATCATGGCATTGACTAATTTTAGTCGCTCTTGGCCATTTTTTTCTTCTATCATAAACTTAAGTTTGTTAGCGCCTTCCATACGGTACACCGACGGATTACTTTGTATCAAGCCGATGATGAATGTTGGATTAACTTTAGTATGACTTGTAAACTCAAAGAATCCACCCTTGGGGTTGGCTTCAATTTTTTGGATGCCAAGCTCTGTAGCCTTTAATTTGACCGTTTGCAGAGCAAACAAGTTCTTGCTGGCATCTGGCAATAAGCCAAAGCGGTCAATCAGCTCCACTTGCAAATCATCTAGCTCGGCCAAGGTTTTGGCACTGGCGATACGCTTATACATACTTAGACGAATATTCACATCAGGAATAAAGTCATCCGGCAATAAAGCAGGGAATTTAAGATCCACTTCGCTTTGTTGTTGCAAGAGGTTATCGAGCGTCGGTTCTTTGCCATTTTTTAATGCCTCGACCGCTTGCTCGAGCATTTCCATGTACAGTGTAAAGCCCACCGTTTGGATCTGACCACTTTGGTCATCGCCTAAAAGCTCACCGGCGCCTCGGATCTCCAGGTCATGGGTTGCCAAAGCAAAACCTGCACCCAGATCTTCCAATTGCTCAATGGCTTGCAAACGTTTTACAGCATCTTTAGTTAGTGCTTGGCTATTACGGGTAAGTAAATAAGCATACGCCTGATGGTGGCTTCGGCCCACACGACCACGTAACTGGTGTAGCTGAGCTAGGCCAAGTTTATCTGCGCGGTCCATAATAATGGTGTTCGCGGATGGGATATCGATGCCGGTTTCTATGATGGTGGTACAGACTAAAACATTGAATTTCTGATGATAAAATTCACTCATCAGGTGCTCTAGTTCTTTTTCACGCATCTGCCCGTGCGCGGTGGTGACATTCGCTTCTGGTACTAAGGCACTGACGTCTGCTGCGACTTTATCTATGGTCTCAACGTTATTGTGTAAAAAGTAAACTTGGCCACCACGCTTAATTTCACGCAAAATGGCTTCTCGGATCAACTCATCATTGCGCTCGCGAACGAAGGTTTTCACCGCCAAGCGCTTCGCGGGCGGCGTGGCTATTATCGATAAATCACGCATGCCACTCATAGCCATGTTCAGGGTACGTGGAATAGGGGTGGCGGTAAGGGTAAGAATATCAACGTCGGCACGCAGCTGTTTGATTTTCTCTTTTTGTCTGACACCAAAACGGTGCTCTTCATCCACTATTAATAACCCAAGATCGGCAAACTTGATGTTCTCTTGGATGAGTTTATGGGTGCCAATGACAATGTCGATTTTACCTTGTTGTAACTTATCTAAGGTGTCTTTTTGTTCTTTTGCCGAGTTAAATCGCGACAACACTCCCACTTCAATGGGTAAATCGGCGAAGCGGTCTTTAAAATTTTCAAAATGCTGTTGTGCCAGCAACGTCGTGGGCACTAACACGGCTACCTGTTTATTGTCATTCACTGCCACAAAAGCGGCGCGCATGGCCACTTCGGTTTTACCAAAGCCGACATCGCCACAGACGAGGCGGTCCATGGCTAAGCTCGATTGCATGTCTGCCAATACAGCGGTGATGGCATTACGCTGATCATCGGTTTCTTCAAAAGGAAAGCTATCAGAAAACTCGCGATAGGCGTTGCTGTCGAGCTTAAAGGCATAGCCTGGTTTACTTTGCCGCTTAGCATAAATGTCCAATAGCTCAGCCGCGACATCGCGGACTTTTTCAGCCGCCTTACGTTTGGCTTTCTCCCAAGCGTCATTACCGAGTTTGTGCAGCGGCGCACTGGCCTCTTCACCACCAGAATAACGACTTAGCATGTGCAAAGAAGAGACTGGCACATACAACTTGGCATCATTGGCATAAGTGATGGTGACAAACTCGGTTGCCACGCCCGCAGCGTCAATGGTTTCTAAGCCTAAATAGCGGCCCACACCATGATCTAAGTGAACAATGGGTTGGCCTTCTTTTAGCTCAGCTAAATTGCGAATAAGAGCGTCTTGCCCTTGTTCGTATTTGTGTTTGCGGCGGCGTTTTTGCGACACCTTAAGGCCCAGTAACTCTTGCTCAGTGACAATGGCAAGACTGGACTTACCCTGATGGAGCTCAACACTGGTAGCCAGTGGACTCACCACCACACCGACATCAGCATCACTTTGGCAAAAGTCATGAATGGATTTATACGCTTGTAACTTTAAACCGGTGGGTTTTAACAGCGTTAGCAGCGACTCACGGCGACCTTCCGATTCCACACTGAATAGGACTTTGGATTGTTGCTTTTTGCGTGCAGTCACAAAGTTCAGTATTTTCTCAAACGGTGCTTGTTGTTTATGGTCAATGCGCACATCGGTGATTAATTCCGCGGCAACATTATGATGGCCAGCTTTAGTCCCAAGCTGGGCTTGGCTTAGCTTGATCCGAGCAAATTGATTTAAGCCCTCGTACAGACTCTCCACTGGTTGGTATAGTGAGCCTGGCGGTAACAAAGGCCGTAGGGGATCGACTTTGCGGCTTTCATAGCGTTTTTCGACATCTTGCCAGAACTGCTTGGCAGCATCTTCAATGTCGCCAAGAGGCATCATTACGGCATCGCTTGGCAGATAATCATAAATGGTGGAAAGCTGCTCGAAGAACAACGGCAGATAGTATTCTATCCCGGCAGGCCAGTTGCCATTACTGACTTGCATATAGACGCTGTCTTTTTCACTGCTGGCACCAAACGCTTCTCGATAGCCAATGCGAAAACGCTCTATGTCTTCAGCATTGGTTGGGAATTCGTGAGCAGGAAGTAAGTCAATGGCATCGACTTCGTCGCTAGAGCGCTGCGTTTCAATATCAAAATGACGGATAGAGTCGAGTTCGTCGTCGAAAAAATCAAGTCGGAACGGCAGTGGGCTACCCATCGGGTAGAGATCTAAAATAGAGCCTCTAACGGCGAACTCACCATGTTCCATTACCTGTTGCACGTGACGGTATCCCGCTGCGGTTAATTTATCCCGCAGCGCTTGGGCATCGATGGTTTGGCCCTTACTCACTTGTAAGCTCATGCCATGAATAAAACTGGGCGGCGCGGTCCGCAGCATCAGTGTGGCAACTGGCACAATCAACACGGATTGTTTTTCATGCTTTAAGGTATTTAAACTGGCCAAGCGCTGAGAAATAATGTCCTGATGCGGTGAAAAATGATCGTAAGGAAGCGTTTCCCAGTCTGGAAACAGCATCACCGGGATATCTGGCAATAAAAAGCCCAGCTCTTGCTCGAGACGCAGGGCAGAGGGCGTGTCGGGAGTGACTAACACCACCAGGTTATCGTGTTGTTGAATAGCTTCACTGAGGCACAAGGCGAGGCTACTGCCAACCAAGTTACCCCATGCTATTTTATCTGTTGTCGATTTTACCCATGGTAAGTTGTTCCACTGCCCATTCGCCATTGACTACTCCTATTAAATTAATCGCGATAGATTTTACACAGATCTTGATAATGATCGATTCTGCGGTCTCTTAAGTACGGCCAAATACGTCGAACCGATTCACTGCGAGCTAAATCAACATCAACCACAGCCGTTTGTTGTTCTTGCTCGGAGGCGTGCAACAACATTTCTCCTTGTGGACCGGCTACAAATGAATTGCCCCAAAATTGAATGCCCTCGCTTTGGCCACTGGGGTCAGTCTCATGACCAACACGGTTTACACTGATAACCGGAACCCCATTGGCCACTGCGTGGGCGCGCTGTGAGATGATCCAAGCATCGCGTTGGCGTAGCTGTTCGGCTTGGTCATCGCGCGGATCCCAGCCAATGGCGGTGGGGTAGATTAAAAACTCGGCTCCGGCCATGGCCATTAATCGTGCGCCCTCTGGAAACCATTGATCCCAACACACTAATACCCCGAGTTTGCCGACAGACGTTTGAATAGGCGTGAAGCCCATGTCACCGGGAGTAAAGTAAAATTTCTCATAAAAACCCGGATCATCAGGAATGTGCATTTTGCGGTATTTTCCGGCGATGCTGCCGTCACTTTCAAGTACTACCGCGGTATTGTGATAGAGCCCCGTGGCGCGCTTTTCAAACAATGATGCCACAATAACAACCTGCAATTCTTTGGCTAATGCTCCGAGACTATCAGTACTTGGCCCTGGGATGGTTTCAGCCAAATCGAACAATTCAGTGTCTTCAGTTTGACAAAAGTAGAGGCTGCGATGAAGTTCTTGCAACACAATGAGCTGTGCACCTTGCGCCGCAGCAGCTCGAATTTCTTCACAGGTTTTAGCGAAATTGGCAGCTAAGTCTTCACAATTGCTGTGTTGCACAATGCCAACTTTGATATTTTTTGATGCCATGGAGTTTACCTTAAAAAGCCTTTTGGCAGTTGCATAGTAATACAGTGCAAACTGCCAAACTGATGAATAATAGGCAAGCAGTCAATCCCTATAATGGTGCGATCAGGGTAGGCTGCAGCCACTTGCGCTAGTGCACGTTGATCGTGTTCATCACCATAAATAGGAACCAACACAGTACTGTTAAGAATTAAGTAATTTGCATAGGTCGCAGGCAGCCTAACTCCTTGGTCATCCTTTTTTGCACTGGGCCAAGGCAGCGGCACTAAGCGGTACGGCTCACCTGTTGCAGTGGTAAAGCGTTTGAGCTGTTGTTCCATCTGCTTAAGGGCTTCATAGTGATCATCTGTTTTGTCGTTACACTGGACATAGACAAGGGTATTATCGGGTGCAAACCGGACTAAGGTGTCAATGTGACTGTCGGTGTCATCTCCTGACAAATAGCCATGGTCGAGCCATAAGAAAGATGTTGCACCGAGCTCTTCAGTTAAACGAGCCTCTAGCTCAGCTTTACTCAAATGGGGGTTACGGTTGGGGTTCAATAAGCACTCAGAGGTGGTCAGTAACACCCCAGCTTCGTTAATTTCTATGGCACCGCCTTCTAGGACCATGTCGACCCGTTGATAATGGCATTGATGTGACATGACTTGCTCAGCGAGGACTTGATTAATGGCGTTGTCTTTCGCCGCAGCAAATTTATTACCCCAGCCATTGAAGGTGAAGTCTTTTATTGCTAACTCACCAGACTCTGACATCGTGGACAGTGGCCCATGATCGCGAGCCCAAGTGTCATTACAAGGCGCAATAACAATATGACATCGGGCTAACTCCACTTCAGCATGCTCAAGTAGGGTGATGATATGCTGTTTCAGCGCCGCATCGTGGGCAACTATCACAAGTTGTTGCACTTGAGTAATGTGTTGACACAAGGTCACATACACAGGCTCTACAGTAGCTAGGTTATCGCACCAGTCGGTGTCTTTGTGGGGCCAAGTAAGCATTATCGCATCTTGCGGTGCCCATTCAGGTAGTAAAGTAAAACGCATTAAGCTATCGCCATATAACAATAAGCCTATAGTTTATCATTAACCATTGGTGTGTCAGTATATTTTGTGAGAAATTCATCGCCATTGGCTGCTAGGTGAGCAGCTGGGCTCATTCGCTTAAATGCCGTTGTAAAAGGAGCATTAATCCTGGCTTTTCTGCTTTAACTTCAGCTGCCGAGTTTGGGCGTGTAGACTGGCTCTAACCAGCAGTTCTTGATCCGATGCCCGAATAGCCGTGAACGCTAGAGTGTAAAGGCTATCTTGTTTGTCGATGACCTGTGAATAACAATAGATTGCACTGGCTTCATTACGTAAAAATATTTTTGTGCGAAAAGACTGACCGATGGCAAATTCTTCATCTAATGTGGCCGTTAACCCCCCACCACCATAACTATCACAGGATAAGCTATCGTCCTCGGGCTCTTCAGTGGCAAGAATATGGCTGATTATCAAGTCGACTTTACGCGACTGGGCTTCTAAATAGCTTGCCAGTTCAGAGGCGACATCACCGAGATTACGCAGGGGCCTAAGTGCTTTTAAGTCGAGTTCATTGATTTCGTTAGCCAGCTTAAATAGCGGGGGAATGGCCGCTTCAAGTTGGTTCTCGTTCTGCGGCACCATGTTGTCATCAACTGGATACAGGTTGATTTGTACCTGCTCGTCTATTTGAAAGTACTGCGTAAATAATTCTTGCAAATTTGTTGTCATGTTAATCTCTTGGCACCAAGCCCAATTACCTCAGTGCCTTATAGTAACGGCTAAGTTCACCTTGAATCAAACTTTGAATTGCTCTAACAGCTGCTCTTGACTGGTTATTTTCTTTACCTGTGATTGCATGGTGCTATCAACTTGCTTGGCTTCACTGAATACCGACTCGGATATTTGCCTGATTGCAGAGGAGCTATTATTTACGTTGCTAACAATATCACTTTGCTCATGAAGCATATTGGCAATTCGTGAATTCAGTTCAACAATGTGGCGGATGGCACTGCGCATATCTTCAAGCGCAGCCTTGGTTTGATCCGCCTTAGTGACCGTTTCTTCTACGTAATCCTGACTTTGCTTCATGACCACCACGGCATTTTCAGATCCCGACTGTAATTGGTTGATCATGGTTTTAATTTCGGTGGTGGCTTCTTGGGTTCGTTGCGCCAAAGAGCGAACTTCATCGGCCACCACGGCAAAGCCACGGCCTGACTCTCCGGCTCGAGCCGCTTCAATGGCGGCATTAAGCGCAAGTAAGTTAGTTTGTTCGGCAATACCATTAATAACAGATAAAATTTGTTCAATGGCGGTGGAGGAGCTCTCTAACTCCGTCACAACCGTCATAGCAGAACTAATTTGTTCCGATAAAGAGGCGATGGTCGCGGTAGTTTGACTGACGATTTGCTCACCTTGCATGGCCACTTTATCTGTCGACTTGATGGCTTCTGCGGCTTCTTGCGCCGAATGCGCTACTTGTTGCTCGGTACTGGACATATGAGTCGTGGCCTCGTCCAAATCTTTAATGCTATTTAACTGCTCTTGAATCGAGAGTTTTGCTTGGTTGGCAACGCTAGAGGTTTGCTCTGCATCCTCGAGCACCTCGTGTCCTAAACCTTGTATATTGGCGATCAGTCCTTGCAAACTTGCAGTAAAGGCATTGAAGTTTGTGGCGAGCTGAGAAAACTCAGGGTCATGGCCGGTATTCAGGCGCACTGTGAGGTCCGCATTGCCTTTGGCAATAGCGGCCATAGCGCCATTGATCTCATCCAGTGGTCTGAGCAATATACTGATGAAAATAGACAGAATGGCAATCGCTAGGATCACGGCAATCACAGCAAAAATCATGGCATCCAGCTGTAAGTCAGACAATGCTGCGAACACAATATCTTGTTTTAAGGCAATCCCCAGGTACCAATCAAGTCCCTCTACCTCTTTAAATAAGACCATTTGCTGTTGGCCATCGAGTTCAACGTATTGTAGTTGCTCTTTAATTGGGATATTGCCTAAAAACTCTGAAGCATTGCCACCATTTAGCGCGAGGTTAGGGTGAGATATTACGGTACCGTCTGCGGTCAGCATAAAAGCATAACCGGCATCGAAGAGGTTAAATGAGTTAATCATTTTGCCAAGTTTAGCGAGGCTAACATCGTAGAATATGGCGCCATGAAATTGCCCTTGCTTTTTCACCGGGGCACCAATAGAAACCAGGATCTCTTTACTGACGGCGTCGGCATAGGGGGCGGTGATGATCATTTCATTGGCGGCTTTGGCATCGATATACCAAGGCCGTTTTCGCGGGTCCCAATCAGGACCTGGGTTCCAGCTTGGATCACTAGCAACGTACTTGCCACTGTTTTGCTCGCCATAACCAATCAAAATAAACGACTCGGTGAGTTTTGGCTGCGATAAAATAGGGAAGGCTTGGTCGAGAGTATCGGTATCGGCGACTAAATTGGTTGCCAAGGCGGCTAAATCGGTAGCGCCATTCATTTGTGCGGCAACGGTATTACTGATCCCTTGAATGATCTCATCAACGCTTTGCTCAGCTTGTGTCTTAATCGCCGATTGCACGGAATAGTATTGAATGATTGACAGAATAAAAAGGGCGATTAACAGTACTAGCGCCGACACGGAAACGACTTTGTGTTTAAACTTCACGGCCATACTCCAATAAATTACATACTCTTAACTTATGCCATTTCACTGCAAAATGCCAAATGCCGTGGTAATTTCTACAGTTAAGTGATGAAGTGCATCATTATTGCTACCAGATTAATAATCTATTCATGCGGGTTGTTTTATTGTTAATATTAAATAGTAACGGAGAACCCTGTATGAAAAAATTTACCCTTACCACCTTAGCTGCTGCAATATTATTGTCAGCGTGTGGTGGCTCTAGTAATAATGATAGCAACAATTCAGAAACCCCTGTTACTGCCCCTGAGACCACGGTCAGTGTTGGCATTTCAGATGCCCCTGTGAACAACTTAGCCGAAGTGAATTTGGTGATTGAGCAGCTAACATTTCGCTCTGCCAATAATGAAGACGTGGTGTTTGATATCCTTGATGAACAAGGTAATCCGATCAAGGTAAACTTATTGGATTATACTGGCGATGCTATTTATCAGTTAATTGACGAACAACAGATAAACCCAGGAGATTATGAGTGGATCCGTGCAGACATTGTCAATGGTGAAGCTGGGTCAAACTTTGATTTAACCTCCAGTGTTCGTTTTAATGATGGCAGTCAAGCTCCATTAGCGGTGACTCGAAAAGCAAACGATGGTGTAGGCGAAATTCAGCTCAATGACTTTAGCCTGAATGAGGGCGCCAATGAGTTGGTGCTAGAGTTCGACCTTAACAAAGCACTATTAAAGCGTGGTAATAGTAATACGGTCTATTTAAAACCAACAGCGGTACGACTAGAAAACGTAATTTCTACCTTTGATGTATCTGGTACCGTGACTACAGAGTTGCAAGAAGCTTGTATAGCTGACAATTCTGACTTGGCGCCAGAGCAAGGAGAATTTAAGCATGTCGTGTATCTTTACAATGCTTCGGTGGCAGAGCCAGGAGATATTAGTGAGCAAAGCAATTCACCACTGGCAACAGCGATGGTTGATAGTGACAACAACTATGAGTTGGCTTTCATCGCGACTGGAGAGTATAAATTAGCTTACTCGTGTCTTGGTCATATTGATGATGCTGAAAGTGAGGACGAGAATTTCAGTCTTTACCAGCAACAAGACATTACTGTTGAGCAGGACTTAACGGTTAGTTTTACCGTTACAGCTGAATAAAGGCAGTGCTTAACAACTAAAAAGGGGCGATAACGCCCCTTTTTTAATGGTTATTCTGCGAGCTTACGCGTTTTCTAATGCTACGCGTGGGTCTACGAACTCCATATCAAAACCTTCTGCCACTTCTTTACACGTGATTTGGCCTTTCAATACGTTTAGACCATCCATGAAGTGCTTGTCAGAAAGCAATGCTTCTTTATAGCCTAAGTTAGCCAGCTTGATGATGTAAGGTAGTGTAGCGTTATTTAATGCGAACGTAGACGTACGTGGTACGGCACCTGGCATGTTAGCAACACAGTAGTGAACCACTTCATCAACAATGTAAGTTGGTTCGTCATGAGTTGTTGCTTTTGAAGTGGCAATACAACCACCTTGGTCGATAGCAACGTCAACAATCGCTGCACCCGGTTTCATTGCTGCGATGTGTTCAGCGGTAACCAGCTTAGGCGCTGCAGCACCAGGGATGAGTACGCCACCAATAACAAGATCGGCTTCTAACACGTGCTTTTCAAGGGCATCAGCAGTTGAGTAAATTACTTTTGCTTGGCTACCAAATTGCGCGTTAAGTGAACGTAGAACGTCAACGTTACGGTCAAGAATCGTCACGTCTGCGCCTAGGCCTACTGCCATTTGCGCTGCGTTACGACCAACCATGCCGCCACCAATAACGACTACTTTAGCTGGCTCAACACCAGGCACACCGCCTAATAGCATGCCACGACCATGACGTGACTTTTCAAGTGCTTGAGCGCCTGCTTGAATAGACATACGGCCAGCAACTTCAGACATAGGCGCAAGTAGAGGAAGACCGCCACGAGCATCCGTTACGGTTTCATAGGCAATGGCAATTGCGCCGCTTTTTACTAGGTCATCAGTTTGTGGTAAATCCGGTGCAAGGTGAAGGTAAGTGAATAGGATCTGACCTTCACGTAACATAGCACGTTCAACTGCTTGAGGCTCTTTTACTTTAACGATCATTTCCGCAGTTGCGAATACGTCTGCCGCTGTGTCTAGTACCTTAGCACCAACTTGGATGTAATCTTCATCGGTAAAACCAATGCCAATACCCGCATTTGTTTCTACCACGACTTCGTGGCCGTGATTAATTAGTTCACGAACGCTTGCAGGTACCATACCTACACGGTATTCATGGTTTTTAATTTCTTTAGGTACACCAATAATCATAATATTCGCCTCAATTTAAGAACGGGATAAAATTTTTGACTATTATATTTGCCACTAGCCAGTGTGTCTCACTGTTTTGCTGGTATAAGCCAGTGTAATAAACTAAAATAAGAATAAATTTAGAATGTTAAACTGGCTTATGCACCAACAATTAGACAGAATAGATAGAAAGATTTTAGTCGAACTGCAAAAAGATGGTCGAATTTCCAATGTTGAATTAGCAAAACGCATTGGGTTAAGCGCCACGCCTTGCCTTGAGCGGGTTAAAAAGCTCGAACGCGAAGGTTTTATTCGCGGTTATAAAGCGGTAGTCGATCCTGCTAAACTGGGCCAAGGACTTTTGGTGTTTGTGGAAGTGACGGTGAACAAAAATTCTCCCGATGTGTTTGATAAATTCAACCAAGCAGTAAAGCAACACGATGAAATCATCGAGTGTCACTTGGTCTCAGGTAATTTTGACTATTTACTCACAGCGCGGGTAACCGATATGTCTGAATACCGTGCTGTGCTAGGCGACATCCTATTAAAACTCCCCAATATTAGTGAAAGTCGTACCTTTGTGGTTATGGAAGAAGTGAAGGGCGAAGAGGGCGAGGTAATAAAACCTTGTGCACCTTGAGGGATTTCTTGGTAAGGTTGTAGTTATATACAGCAAAACGAACGCAAATCACTAATTTGCTGAGGTTTTGGGCAAAACTAGCTCAAATAAAAAACGGATAAAAGGTTTAATTACAATGCGCTTGAATGGTGTGCAACGGCTATTAGAAACAGGTCTGATTGTAAGCACGGCGGCGGCTATATTTATGTTGTGTGCGTTGATAAGTTTCGACCCTGCGGATCCTGCTTGGACGCAATCGGGTGAATACGTAAAAGTCAACAATATAACCGGCGCTGCAGGGGCCTGGCTGGCTGATATATTATTGTTAAGTTTTGGTTGGTTAGCTTTTTTAATCCCGGCTGCTTTGCAGTTTTTAGGGTATTTACTATTTAAAAAGCCACACAAACTATTGCAACTTGATTACACCACCTTAGGCCTTAGGTTAATTGGCGCGACGTTATTTATCACCTCGGCCAGCGCCATTAGTGATATTAATTTCGATGATATTTATAACTTTGCCTCTGGTGGAGTTGTCGGTAGTGTTGTGGCAAGCGCGATGATGCCTGCCTTTAACTTCACTGGTACTTCCATTTTATTACTGTGCTTCTTTTTTGCAGGTTTAACCCTGCTAACCGGTGTTTCTTGGGTTGAATTTGTTGATTACCTTGGTGAAAAGGTGGTCGCTGGGGTTAAATGGCTTATAGCCAAGTTCTCTGCCGTTAAAGAGCAACAAGACGAGGCCAGCATACAAACACATGCTACAGCTGAACCAGCAGTTTCTGAGTCAGTAGAAATGGAGCCTGAACTGAACCTGCCGCAGCAGCCTCTAGCTGCAGAAGACGACGCGCAGTCGGCTGAGAAAAAAGCAAACATCAGTAAGCTTAAAGATAAGCTGTTCAAAAAAGAGCAGCCCTCTTCACAGCATGAAGTTGCCACAAGTGCAGAGCACACTGAGCAAGCCGCAACGCCATTTGATGAACTGGATGACATTCTAGAACAAGAAATTAATTTTTCTGCCATTGATGATGAACCTCTGGATACCGTTGCGGCACTGAATGCGTTAGATGAAGCACCAGTGCACGAGACCAAAGTGGTATCACCGGCAAGACCATTAAAAGCCAAAGGTGAAGAGAAGCCCAAAGCAGGTTATCAGCCACCGCCCAGTGCTAAAGAGCAATTTGAGGCCATGTTAGAGGCCAAACCGCCCAGCGATCCATTGCCTTCTTTGGACTTGCTGGACCGTCCTGATAAAGCAAAAAATCCGATATCAGAAGAAGAGCTGGAGCAAGTATCGCGCTTGGTTGAAACCAAATTGTTGGATTTTAATGTTCAAGCAAAGGTCGTCGGGGTCTATCCCGGTCCCGTGGTTACCCGTTTTGAACTCGACCTAGCACCAGGCATTAAGGTGGCGAAGATAACGGGATTGTCAAAAGACTTGGCACGGTCGTTATCCGCGGTGAGTGTGCGAGTGGTAGAGGTGATCCCTGGTAAGACCTATGTTGGTCTCGAACTACCGAATAAACATCGTGAGATTGTGCGTTTGTCAGAAGTCATGAATGCGCCTAAATTTGAGCAAAACCCATCGCCGCTGACCATGGTACTCGGTAAAGATATCGCCGGCCAAGCGGTGGTGGCTGATTTGGCCAAAATGCCGCACCTGCTGGTGGCCGGTACCACAGGTTCAGGTAAGTCAGTGGGCGTTAATGTGATGATATTAAGCTTACTTTACAAGTCGCCCCCTGAGGACGTACGAATGATCATGATTGACCCTAAGATGCTGGAGCTATCGGTATACGAGGGGATCCCGCATTTACTTTGTGAAGTGGTCACCGACATGAAAGAAGCTGCCAACGCCTTACGTTGGTGTGTTGGTGAAATGGAGCGGCGATACAAACTGATGTCAGCACTGGGAGTGCGAAACCTAAAAGGGTATAACCAAAAAATTAAGGAAGCCAAAGAAGCTGGTCATCCAATTTTAGATCCGCTATTTAAAGACACCGATGGCATGGCGGAAGAACCGCAAGAGTTGGATAAATTGCCAAGTATTGTGGTGGTGATTGACGAATTTGCTGACATGATGATGATTGTTGGTAAAAAGGTAGAAGAGCTGATTGCTCGGATCGCACAGAAGGCGAGGGCAGCCGGCATTCATTTGGTGCTGGCTACACAAAGACCCTCGGTGGATGTGATCACCGGTCTGATTAAAGCCAATATTCCAACCCGCATGGCGTTCCAAGTATCGAGCAAAATTGACTCGCGAACTATTTTAGACCAACAAGGCGCGGAAAACCTATTAGGTATGGGTGACATGCTTTATCTACCACCCGGCACCAGTGTACCAGTGCGGGTTCACGGTGCATTTGTTGATGACCATGAGGTTCACGCTGTGGTGAGCGACTGGAAAGCCAGAGGCAAGCCAAACTACATAGAAGAAATTCTCTGTGGTGAGGCCACAGAAGATATTTTGTTGCCAGGTGAAGCCTCGGAGGGAGGCGATGATGAGTCCGATCCGCTTTATGATGAGGCGGTGGCATTTGTTATCGAATCTGGCAAGGTGTCGGTATCCAGTGTGCAACGTAAGCTCCGAGTGGGCTACAACCGTGCAGCACGACTGGTGGAACAAATGGAAATGTCAGGAGTGGTGAGTGCTCCTGGTCATAATGGCGCACGAGAAGTATTAGTTAAAGGTGGAGCCAACTAATGAAGAAATTGATTACGTATTCTGTTTTAGCCATGTTGTTTGGCTCGGTCGCTGCGCCAAGCGCAGCAAGCCCGGAAGATTTGCAACAATTAAAAGGCAAGCTAGCAGGCCTAGAAACTTTCCAAGGGCAATTCTCGCAACAAGTAATGGATCAACAAGGCAATGAGCTACAACGTGGCGAGGGCAATATCACGTTAGCGCAACCGTTAAAAATCCGTTGGCAACAATCTATGCCGGATGAAACCTTGTTTATTGCCAGTGGTGATACCACGTATTATTACGATTCATTTGCCGAGCAGGTGACGCTACTCGATACCGTTAAGCTAATTGATACTACGCCATTTGTGTTACTGACGACCCAAGCTGCGGCGCAGTGGCAAAAGTATGAGGTCGAACAAAAAGACGGTAAATACCTCATTGCCCCGAAAAATAAAGTGGATTCTCAAGTGGAATTACTCACTTTAGAATTCGCAGCAAATAACCAAGGATTATCGCAACTGCAAGTGCACGATATTTCTGGTCAGGTGTCGACTTTTGAGTTCCATAACAGCAAAGTCAACCTGCCCGTCGAAGACAGTGTGTTTGAGTTTACTGTACCGGATGGAGTGGTCGTAGACGACCAGCGTAACAGTGACTAGTTTGGGGTTTGATTTTTCACCAGATGTTAGACCGTTGGCCGCAAGAATGCGGCCAACCTCATTACAGCACTACATCGGCCAAAGCCACATACTGGCTCCAGATTCAGTGCTTTACCGTGCCATTGCAAGCGGTCGTTGTCACAGCTTGATTGTGTGGGGCCCACCAGGCGTTGGCAAAACCACCCTTGCTGAGCTTATTGCCCATTATGGCGATGCTGAGCTGATTAAGCTCTCGGCAGTCAGTGCTGGCATTAAAGAAGTGCGTGAAGCGGTGTTAGGTGCCAAGAATAGGCTTGCACAACAGCAAAGGCGCACTTTGTTGTTTGTCGATGAAGTGCATCGCTTTAATAAGTCACAACAAGACGCATTTTTACCTCACATTGAAGACGGAACATTTATTTTTATTGGTGCAACAACAGAGAACCCCTCGTTTGCACTGAATAACGCCATTTTATCTCGCACACGGGTTTATACCCTTAAACCGTTACAGCAGCATGAGCTTGAGTTGGTGTTAAGGGATGCCCTAAAACGAGACAAGCAGCTCAGCGAATTGGCCATTGAAATCTCCACAGAAGCCATTAGCTTGTTGGCAAAAGCGGCCGATGGCGATGCCAGAAAGTCGTTAAACTTACTAGAGCAGGCTGTGGATTTAAGCGTTGACGCTGACAGCAACCGCCACGTTATAAATGAGCAAGTATTGCAACAAGTGTTGCCCAGCCAGCTTGCCAGTTATGACAATAAGGGCGATTTATTTTATGACTTGATCTCTGCATTTCATAAATCGGTGCGTGGTAGTGACCCGAATGCCGCCTTGTATTGGTATTGTAAAATAATTGCCGGCGGTGGCGACCCGCTGTATGTGGCTAGGAGGTTACTGGCCATTGCCACAGAAGACATTGGTAATGCCGATCCTCGGGCTATGCAAGTGGCGTTAAATGCGTGGGATATTTACCAACGGGTGGGTCCAAGTGAGGGCGAACGTGCCATTGCTCAGGCAACGATTTACTTAGCCAGTGCGGCAAAAAGTAATGCCGTGTACATGGCCTTTAATCAGGCTAAAAAAGACGCCATGGAAGACCCCAATTACCCAGTACCTGAACATTTACGCAATGCACCAACCAAATTAATGAAAGAATTAGGTTATGGCGACGGTTATCGTTACGCTCATAATGAAGCCGGTGCGTTTGCCGCCGGTGAAAATTATTTTCCCGAGCAAATTAAGCAAAGACAGTACTATTTCCCAAGTGATCGTGGTTTAGAAAAGCAGCTTGGCGAAAAGTTAAATTATTTAGCCACCCTTAATCAGCAAAGCAAGCACAAGAGGTATGACTGAATGGTGATAAATTACCTCAGTGTGGCCTTAGGAGGTGCCATTGGCGCCATGTTACGTTACTTTATCAGCGATATGGCGATAAAACTCTTAGGTAAGGGATTCCCTTTTGGCACGTTGATCGTTAATATTCTGGGTTCATTATTGATGGGTGTGCTTTACGGTTTAATTGAAAAAGAAATAATTGCAGTGACACCGGCCAAAACCCTTGTTGGTATTGGCTTTTTAGGTGCGCTGACCACTTTTTCGACATTCTCAATGGATTCTTTGTTGTTGTTGCAACAAGGGCATTATATGAAAATGGCGTTTAACGTCACACTCAATGTGGTGACGTGTATCTTTATGGCCTGGGTTGGTCTCTGCCTCATCATGCAAAAAGGTTAATTAAACAATGTTAGATTCTAAATTTTTTCGTCAAGACATCGAAGAAGCTGCAGCACGCCTTAAAAAGCGTGGCTTTGAACTCGATGTTGCTAAGATCACTGAATTAGAAGAAAAGCGCAAAGCGCTACAAACAAGAACTCAGGAACTGCAAAGTGAGCGCAACAGCTCGTCGAAAGCGATTGGCCAAGCGAAAGCCAAGGGTGAAGACGTTCAGCCTTTATTGGATGCCGTTGCGAACCTAGGCGACCAATTGAGTGCGGCAAAAGAAGAGCAAGACAAGGTGCTTGCTGAATTGAATGACTATGCGTTGACTTTACCTAACTTACCGGCTGAAGACGTACCTGAAGGGGAAGACGAAGCGCAAAATGTTGAAGTTAGCACTTGGGGCGAACCCAAGCAGTTTGATTTTGAAGTCAAAGATCATGTTGATCTTGGCGAGGCCTTAGACAAAGGTCTGGATTTTGAAACTGGGGTGAAATTAAGCGGCTCGCGCTTTACCGTAATGCGCGGTGGTATAGCTAGAATGCACCGTGCGTTGGTGCAGTTTATGTTAGACACCCACACTGAGAAAAACGGCTACACCGAAATGTATGTGCCTTATTTGGTCAACAAAGCCAGCTTGTATGGCACCGGGCAATTACCCAAGTTTGCTGAAGATCTTTTTCATACTGAGGCGTTGTCAGAAGACCAAGATGGCTTTAGCTTAATCCCAACTGCTGAAGTGCCGCTGACTAACTGTGCACGCGACATGATCTTTGATGAAAAAGAACTGCCATTAAAAATGACCGCTCACACTCCTTGTTTTAGAAGTGAGGCCGGCAGCTACGGTCGCGACACCCGTGGTTTAATCCGTCAGCACCAATTTGATAAAGTTGAGCTTGTGCAGTTAGTAAAGCCAGAAGATTCAATGGCGGCGCTTGACGAGCTGACAGGACATGCTGAGCAGATCTTACAAGCATTGGATTTACCGTATCGCAAAGTCGTTCTGTGTACCGGCGATATGGGTTTTGGCGCAACCAAAACCTACGATCTTGAAGTGTGGCTACCGGCGCAGAACACCTACCGCGAAATCTCTTCTTGCTCTAACATGTGGGATTTCCAAGCACGCCGTATGCAAGCTCGATTCCGCCGTGCTGGCGAGAAAAAGCCCGAGTTATTACACACATTAAATGGCTCAGGTCTTGCTGTTGGCAGAACATTGGTGGCCATTTTAGAGAACTATCAGCAACAAGATGGTTCAATTGTTGTGCCTGACGCATTAAAACCGTATATGGGTGGTATCGAGACAATCAAAGCAAGCTAATTGCTTTGCTGTTTTCGCCTTTGTCAGCACAATAAAATGCAAGTTATTGAAAAGAGGTTGGATTAATCCAGCCTCTTTTTATGACTAAATGATGAATGTTTTTTTACAGCCTCTAAACTCGTTTCAATACACTTCTTAGTTCAAACTCAAATCAGTTATTCTACTTATAGCCAATACATTAAATAAATTTTGTTCTGGGATTCTTTGCATTTAAGAATTACATTTTTGATCGTTGCATGACTCAAGGAGATGTGATTTATTGAAGGTATGGGTTTGGCCAAATCTCATAGGAAAGCGGGTACACGTTAAGTGCAATTACCGCTGGTGTTTAACTTTTCTCAATAAACCGAAGTAAACGACGCAAGGGCGAATGGCTGACGCACATGTTCAGGCTCGCTCAGTGAATCCAACGTGTTAGTTA
This sequence comes from Pseudoalteromonas 'SMAR', assembly GCF_048515945.1. NCBI lineage: Bacteria > Pseudomonadati > Pseudomonadota > Gammaproteobacteria > Alteromonadales > Pseudoalteromonadaceae > Pseudoalteromonas > Pseudoalteromonas 'SMAR'. The sequence continues at coordinate 18,510 of NZ_JBLWMW010000029.1, read as the reverse complement.
CACTAATGCTGATCGAGAAAAAGGTGAGGATATTACCTATGAAGAGACAGAAGAGAGACCGTTTAGAAAGAGCACATTCACAAGGTTTTAAGGCAGGATTAGCCGGACGGTCAAAAGAAAATTGTCCCTATCAACAGTTAGAACACAGATCAGAATGGTTAGGCGGATGGCGAGAAGCCATGGATAATCGCAACGTTTTTAAAACATAATAGCGAATTTAGGAGAGCAAAGCCCCAGTTAGGGGCTTTGTTGTTTTATAAAGAAAAACGTATTGATTAAAAGGCACTAGTATCTTGGAATAGGCCAACTTTTAAGTCTTTCGCTTCATAAATTACTCGACCATCCACCTCAACCGTACCATCGGCTAAGCCCATAAATAGTTTACGCTTGATCACGCGCTTCATGTCGATGCGATAAGTGACCTTTTTCGCTGTTGGTAGTATCTGTCCGGTGAATTTCACTTCACCAACGCCTAATGCACGACCAAGTCCTGGACCACCAGACCAACCTAAAAAGAAGCCAACTAGCTGCCACATAGCATCTAAACCTAGACAGCCTGGCATAACGGGATCGCCTTTAAAGTGACAGTCAAAGAACCACAGGTCAGGGTTAATATCGAGCTCAGCTATCATTTGGCCTTTGCCGTGCTCGCCACCGTTGTCATTGATTTCTACGATGCGGTCCATCATTAACATATTGTCGCTCGGTAGGCGGCAATTGCCTTCACCAAACATTTCGCCACGACCACACTGAATAAGTTCTTCTTTTGTATAGCTGTTCTTCGGTTCCATAACTCTTCTTCTTAGCTTGCAAATTGACGCTACTTTAGCGTACAGATGTACGCTAAACAACTCCGAACAGTTAAAAACTGCTCGGTTAAATGTAAACCATGGGCTAAAGATATGTCGAATTAATTAAAATTCAAAGATTTCCCAAAATTAAATGCAAATCAGTCCCAGTTAGGGGCGATTTATAGTGTGAAAAACTTTATAATCAGCAGTGTTTTTTAGCAGGCTAAGTTAGGTACTCTATGATCCTTTTTGTTGACGCGTTAACCGTAATTGACTTTTCTTATCTTTGTCCACGCCGTGGTGCGGTAGGGGAAAGCTGGATCACTGATATTGAACTTCATGGCGATTTAAATGATGAGTCCATGGTGTTGGATTTTGCAAAAGTAAAAAAACAGATAAAACACATCATTGATGATACGCTGGATCATAAACTGGCTATTCCGAGTGAAATGGCCTGTCAAAGTGAACACCAAGCAGGTCGTTTTAGTTTTGACTATCAGCAACAACAGACCCACATTGCCATGAGTGCACCTGAGCAAGCAGTGTGTGTTATTGAAGGGGCAGAAATAACAACCCAAACTGTGATTGCTTATCTGAAATCGCAAATCATGCCTAAGATGCCAAGCAATGTGAAAGATGTTGATATTACGCTGCGACCAGAGCAAGCCAATGGTTTTTATTATCACTATAGTCATGGCTTGAAAAAACACGACGGCAATTGCCAACGAATTATTCATGGCCACCGCTCTTTAATCGGCATTAAGTTGAATGATATAAGCATGCCTCGGCTTCAAAAGCAATGGGCTGACAAGTGGCAAGATATCTATTTGGGCAGCGAAGAAGATCTGATCCCACAAGACCAGCTTAAATACGTAGCCGCGAACACAGACGACCATTGCTTTGCCTATACTTCATCGCAGGGTTATTTTGAGTTAGCTATAAGTAAGTCACGTTGTGATATTCTGCCATGTGATACCACCGTAGAATGCATTGCGGAGTATTTGGCTGGGCAAATCAAACTATCACACCCGAACGACAAAGTGACCGTAAAAGCGTATGAAGGGGTGGGGAAAGGAGCCATTGCTTATGCTTAAAACATTAGCTGCAACGCTACTTGTTAGCCTGTCTTTTTGTTCTCAAGCACTTGAGCTTAAAGGCAATTTGACCCAAGGCGGCTTAGTGATGGGCCAGTTACCAAACGCTACTGCTGTGCACTTTAATGACAAGCCGTTAAAGCTGTCAGAGCAGGGGGATTTTGTTTTTGGTTTTGGCCGTGATGCCAAGCTTACCCATACCTTAAGTTGGAAAAATAAAAATGGCGAGCGTATCAGCCAAGACATAGTGATCACCAAGCGCCAATATGACATTGACAAAATAACTGGGGTGGCTAAAAAATACGTTTCCCCCCCTAAAGCGGTGCTGCAACGGATAACAACGGAAGCCCAAGCGGTGTCGAAAGCGCGACAACACAATTCCGATTTTCTATTTTTTAAGGAACCGGTTTATCGCCCTGCAGTAGGTCGCATTTCGGGTGTATATGGCAGCCAGCGCTATTTTAATGGCGAACCTAGACGACCGCATTATGGTTTAGATATTGCGAATAAAACCGGCGAGCCAGTACTAGCGCCATTATCTGGCAAAGTGGTGTTTGCCGATAACGACCTTTATTACAGCGGTGGCACTTTAATCCTCGATCACGGCCATGGCATTACATCCACTTATATCCACCTGAGTAAAATTACGGTGGCATTAGGAGACTTGGTCACCACAGGTGATAAAATTGCCGAAATTGGAGCCACAGGGCGGGTCACCGGCCCGCATCTTGATTGGCGCTTTAACTGGTTTGGGGAGCGTTTAGACCCAGCCTTACTTATGATTGATACATTAGCGGATAAAGCAGTAAAGAAATGACAGACGAACAAATACAAGCCATTGTAGAGCAACGAATTCAAGACTCGATTACACACGTTACTAAAACCGTGTTCCCTGGTCGAACGAATCATCACAACACCTTATTTGGTGGTGATGCCTTAGCTTGGATGGACGAAGTAGCGTTTATTGCCGCCACGCGTTTTTGTCGTAAGCCCTTGGTAACGATTTCATCAGACCGAGTTGATTTTAAAGAAGCTATTCCAGCTGGCACTTTTGCAGAGCTGGTCTCTAAAGTGGTTCATGTCGGTAATACCAGTCTAAAAGTGGATGTAGCGATTTACCTAGAGCGCATGCATAAAGACGATAAACATTTAGCGATTACCGGCAGCTTCACTTTTGTTGCGGTTGATGATAACCACAGACCAACGCCGGTGGTGTGCGAAAATATGCTCAATGGCTTTAAGTGATCGCTTAGCAGTTAAATTATTCAGGGTTTAATTACCGCAAAGAGAGAATGCTATTGCTAATACCAATCCGCATTAATACTTGCTCAATTTGAGGGAGCAAATTCGACGCTAACTGCGTTAAAACTTTCTTATTTAGAACAACTAAATAGCAAATTTTCGCCTTGCCTACACGGATGTAGGGACCTGGGCGGTAGCAGGACGCGAGAGCGGTGTTATCGACAGATTTTTTCTTGCCTCAAATTGACCACTTAATTAAGCGAATTGGTATTAGAGTTTGAGTCGTGAAGTCTCAAGCTCAACCGTCTAAACTATCTTCTAACACTCAATCAACTGCACAACGTCTTGCTTCATTAGTACGTGAGAATAAAGAGCACAAGCGACCGAATGATATCCAGAGACAACCCGCTTCTTTTTTGCCCAAGCGGAGCTCGACCGAAACAAAAGTAATAGTTGATTATATTGATGCTTGCCGAGAACATTATAGTGTCGAGTTAATTTGCAAGGAATTGCCGATTGCACCATCAACGTATTATTCTCATAAACAGATTCGGAGAGAGCCTGAGAGACTGACCAACTGCAAAAAACGTGATGCTGAGTAAATGATACTCATTCGCGAAGTATGGGAGGATAATATGTAATTTTACGGTGCAAGAAAAATATGGTAGAAGCTACAGCTTGACGACGCTCAAGTCCTCCGTTGTATAGTCGAAAGATTGGTGTGAGTCATGGGATTTCAAGGTGTTTGTCGGAGTAAATCACATAAGACAAGGATACCTGATGAGCAACAAGATAACATATTGGATTTAGTTAATCGTTAAAACATTGCTGAGCAGCAAAATCAACTTTAGGTCGCTGATATCACCTACAATGACATATGGAGTGGTTTTGTTTACGTTGGTTTAGTCATAGATCATTTGTTAGAGTTATTTTTTGACATAAAATTGAAACCACGCTTCACCTGTAAAATGTAAAATGTAAAATGTAAAATGTAAAATGTAAAATGTAAAATGTAAAATGTAAA
>NZ_JBLWMW010000029.1:0-14259 GCF_048515945.1 Pseudoalteromonas 'SMAR' | reverse complement strand
ATGTAAGGCGTTGGTCAAATAAATTAATAAGATTATAACCATTCAGGATTGCTCTCGCTCCGGAATGAATAATGCCAACGTTGCATCTATTAAAAAGAACCTACAGATCATAAAATAAAGTTCGTGAAGGAATCTCTTATGAAATTAAACAAGAATATCATTCTTATGATTTTCATTTATTTTGCGTTTTTAAAGGTAGGGTATACTGCAGAAAGTCTGGGGTATTCTGAATATAGGTTCTCTTGTCGAATCTTGGATCACTATAGATATGGAGAGAATGCTGATAGTAAAGATAAATTTGGTGCGTCACTCGAAGACTTAAGAAGCAAAAAATACACTCTTAATTTCAAATTTAAAGGAAATGATAGAGGCGACTGGGTACTGCAAACTGATACAAATAGGTGGTATGTCAAAAGGAATAAAACAATAATTGCAAATGAAGAAACAACAAGAGGCAAATTAATAGATTATGAAAACGAGGGTGACAACATAAGAAGTGGAACGTCCTTGCGCATTTTCCCCAACTCAATGAGTTTTAAATCATTAAGCCGTTTTACTCCAAGGTCATTAGAACTAAAGATTGAAAATAATAGAGGGTATGGGTATTACATGGAAGGTGGGTTTCCTACGTTCAGTGGCACATATATTTATAGCCTTGAATGCGATATACCAAACAATAAATGGATGAGCGTTATAGATTCAATGTGGAATAACTAATAAACAATACAAATGAGCGCTGCTTTAGCCAGCGCTCATTCCGCAACGAGACAAAGGCTCACAGGGTTATCAACAGACGCTGTTTAACATTCACAGACAGCTAAATGAATTAGCTTCGACCAGATTTGACATAGCTTCTTGAAAAATTATGAGTTACTGGTTTTGATGAAGGTGCTGAATCTTTAATCATAACAAACAAAGAGGTAACTCGCATGCTTCTTACATTGTAGTGGCATAGTTAATTTGGCCACCCATTAAGAAAGAAATGTTATGCTATTGTCCACTTCCCCTTTAATGGCACTATTAAGCATACGGATTTGGGTGAGAAAATGACGAAATTAAAACGCGCAACTTATTCTGCGGCAATCAAATTAGAAACAGCTCAGCTTGTAGTTGACCAAGGCTATACACAAGAAGATGCGTGTCCGTCCGTTAAACCACACCTAGTAACCGCGATTTTGCAAAGGTAGCTTTAAACTCCAATTAACCGTGGAGTAAAACATGCCTAAACATAGAACCGCTGAGCAGTGGCAGCAACTGATTGAGCAGCACTCACAAAGTGGCTTATCTGTCCGAGCCTTTTGTCAGGAGCATCACCTAAGCGTCACAACATTTTATGACCGACGAGCCAAATTAGAAGCAAATCAAGCCACGCGCAGCGAATTTGTTACTGCGAAGACTGACGTGGTGAAACCACCCACAACGAAAAGCTCAATATTCCTCTCATGTAAAAAAAGTAAACTGGAGTTGCCTACAACCACAGACGCTATCTGGCTGGCTAATTTAATCAAGGCGCTGGTGTAATCCCCCCATTTTAAGTAGCAGTTATTCGTAGAATTAATGAACCGCTTGCGTTAAATATTTGGGCGGGATACCGCCAATAGCCGTATTCGGCCTTTCGTTGTTATAAATCCAAAGCCACTCAGTAGCAAGTTTTTGTCCCTGCTCAACGCTATCAAACATGTGTAAATCCAGCCATTCGTGACGAGCTGTTCGGTTAAAACGTTCGATATGAGCATTTTGAGTTGGCTTACCAGGCTGGATATGCAAAAGCGTTATTTTCTGCTTTTCAGCCCAACCCGTTAACTCAGCCGAAATATATTCCGGACCGTTGTCGCACCGAAGTGCTGCGGGTTTTCCGCGCCACTCGATAACCTGCTCTAACGCTCTAATGACACGTGCGCTAGGCAATGATAAATCTACTTCAATGGTTAAACCTTCGCGATTGTAATCATCAAGCACATTAAATGTTCTCAACGAACGACCATCCGTTAAACTGTCTGACATAAAATAAATCGACCAGACCTGATTTTTGGCTATTGGTACGCTCAATGCGTCTGGTTTGTCCCGTTTGATGCGTCGTTTCGGTTTAATCCGTAAGTTAAGCTCAAGCTCGCGATAAATGCGATATACCCGTTTATGATTCCACGGTAAACGCTTCACGTTGCGCAAGTGATAAAAGCATAAGCCGAATCCCAAGCGCTTATGAGCCTGTGTCAGACGCAACGGCCAATCTGCGATAACAGCATTCTCATCGCTGAATTTACACTGATAATGATAGCAGCTTTCGCTAATCCCCAAGCTTACACAGGCTAAGCGAATACTGATATCATGGCGCTCAATGGCAGTACGCGCCATCTCTTTACGTTGAGATGGCTTTACAGCTTTCCCTCAAGAGCTTCCTTGCGGATATCAGCTTTGATGCGCTCTTCGGCATACATTTTATTGAGGCGTTTATTTTCCTCCTCAAGCTCTTTAAGGCGTTTCATCATGGATGCGTCCATGCCACCAAACTTGGCGCGCCATTTATAAAATTGAGCAGAGCTCATGCCGTGTTCACGGCAAAGGTCTGGAATTGCCACACCATTCTCGTTCTGCTTCAATATTGCTAGGATCTGACTGTCTGTGTATCGTGATTTACGCATAGAAAACTCCTTCACTTTAGTTTAGCGTAATTTTTCTACTAATAACTGCTCCGATTTACCGGGGAGATTACAAGTCGATGCTAACTGGTTTAAAAATTTCTTATTTAGAACAACTAATTAGCAAGATTTTCGCCTTGCCTATACGAATGTAGGTACCTGGGCGGTAGAAGGACGCGAGAGCGGTGTTATCGACAGAATTTTCTTGCTTGAAATAGACCAATTAATTAACCGAGTTGGTATAGCAAATTGCTCCTTTATTATCTCACCCAGCAGAACACATCATACATATATATGAACAAAAACCAAAAAAATAACCTATAGAGGTGACTCATTGAAAGGCATTTTTGTTTACAAAGCTATCGAGTTTAAAAACCTCAAAGTGAATTGGCTCAGGTAGGGCGGTGGTAAGGTTTTTTTCAAGCTGTATTTCTAACTCAACCGCTTTACGTGGTAATTGCTCTGCACTGATAGGATCAAGCACTAAGACATAATAACTATTAATACATTCAAGCAAGGTAATGTGTCTAAAAGAAGCTAAATTTGCTTGTTCAATCGCTGCTTTGTTATCTAGGATGGTCTTATCAAGTATGTAAAAATAGGGCTCTGAATTAATCGTAAAGCTAATTAACAACTGCGAAAACAGCTGCAAGATGTTGAGTTCATTTTCTGCTGAGTGTTGCTTGTTTATTTCTATTAAGTAGGTTTCATCACTGCTGTTATGAAGAATTTCACATTGTAACTCGCCAATGGGAGAGGTGTAGCTGCCATTGCCAGCAAAGCATGCTGCAAACTGTGAGATCAGCGCCGTTGTAATATGATTAGGTAAGTTATGTTTGAGTATGTTGCCTTCATCATCAATCAGGATCCGCGGTGCATTGTTACTTTGTAACTTGGTTTTCACTAGGTCATTGAAGTAGTTGGCATTAGATGCGTCCAATGCCGCTGTAACCTCGGTAATAAGTGCCTGATTTTCCCATGGTTTACAAATAAACTTATCCGCGGTGTTGTTATTAATCATGGCTATCAACATATCGGAATCGGTATAGCCACTGAGTACAATGGCAATAATGCCAGGTTGAATCGACTTCGCTCGGGATAAAAACTCAGCCCCATTCATCTTAGGCATTCTAAAATCCGACAGTACCACTTGCACCGTATGTTTTTGGAGGTAGCTAAGTGCATCATGTGGTGAATCAAAGCACTCGACATCGACACCAGGCAGACGTAATACTCGGCGCAACGCACTTAAAATAGCGGGTTCGTCATCGACAACGAGCACAGTGTGTTTAGGCAAAGTAGTTTTGTCTAAGCTCATAAAAGTGTTCCAACCAAGCAGGAGAATCTTGAAAATGGGTAGTAATGATATCGGCGTGTAGTTGTTTATTATCGACCGTGTCTACTAACAGCAACAAGCGCACCGACTCATTGTTATCTGGAAGGCCTGCACAAAAGGTGTCATACATTAATCCTAACGTACTAATTAGATTAGCTTCGTAACCAATGTGAGTTGCAATAAAAACACTTATTTTTAATTTTTCAGCGTAGTTTTGCAGCTCCCTAAAGCCACATATATTTGCTATTTCTTCTCCCAACTCCCCTAAAAATAACAGTGACTCGATAAACACCATCTGCTCTTTGTTCACTTCCATAGCAGGTGTGCGATTTACTATTTCTTTGAGCAATTTTACTTTTTTAAAGTTGTTTTCTATCCGCTGCTCACAATCATGGATAGTATAATGAGCCGTTACCATGGACTGAAAACATGTGGCGGTAATAATCGCGGATACTAGATCAATGCCTAGGGTTTTTATCGCCGTTTCTAATGAGTATTTTTTGGTCGACAAGCCCACATAAGCCGTATTACATAGGTGAAATAACTTCGCTTGGATCACCAGCTCTTTTTCTAGCAGCTTAGTGAGTTTTTTAAAATCCAAGTCAACATCATCTAGCTTATTAAGCAATAAAGGAAAGTCATTAATAATAAACGTATCAATTAACGCCAATTCCAGTTCTTTTGGTAACTTCAGTGTGCTTAAACGGTCTGCTGCAATTAACACTTCGTCTAAATCGGACTTTTTAAAAGGCTTAGCAATGATAAAAGTGGTTGCTAATGAGCTTGGTGTTAATATTTGTCCGCTGGTGTCACCGGTTAAAAGGACACTTAGTGTATTTTTAAAATGTTGCCTGGTTTGTTCTATTAACTCTAAGCCATTTACTTTAGGCATTAAATAGTCTGTAACCACAAGATCTAACCGCACAAAGCGGCTTAACTCTTTAATGAACTCTACAGGTGATGAAAAGGTGTTAATTTGCGCGTCTGGTACACTAACCTTAAAATATCGCACTAATGACCTCAGCATCAGTTCATCGTCATCGATAATGGCTATGATTAGTGGCTCAGAATTCATAAACAAAATGCCCCAGTTCGTCATCTGTTACTGGCCGACCAATTAGGTAGCCTTGAACTAAATCGCAGCCAAGTTCATCCAATACTTCCAACTGTTCAACGTTTTCGACCCCTTCAGCGACCACTTTCATATCTAGCCCATGTACTAAGCGAATGACATTTTGTACCAAGTCACGGGCAGATTTATCCCCAGCAATATCATCGATTAAACTTCTGTCTATTTTAATAATATCCACTGGTAATTTGGCAATATTAGAAAGAGAGGAATAACCAGTACCAAAATCATCAACTGCGATGTATAACCCCAATAATTTGAGTTCAAGTAACTTTTCTCTTGCTTGATGAATGTCTTCAAGCACATCACTTTCTGTTATCTCAAGCTCAATATGTTTTGCTTCGATGTTGTGCTTTTCTAGGACCGTTATTATGCTTGAGGTAAAACCTGGCTGAGACAATTGTTGCGCAGAAATATTCACGGCCAATTTTGTCACCGGAATGTCTTGTTGCTGCCATTTTGCTATTGTTTTGCATGCCATATCTAACACCCAGTCACCTATTTTTATAATATGACCATCCTTCTCGGCAATGGGAATAAAATAGGCAGGGGAGGTCATGTCAATGGTTTTATTACGCCAGCGGATCAAGGCTTCACAGCTACTAATAGATTGCTTTTTTAAATCTAGCTTCGGCTGAAACAATAAAAAGAACTCATCATTTTCAACAGCGCTGTACAGCGCTTCAGACACTTTGTGTTCATTGAGCTTTTCTGATAACAATGAGTGCGAGTACTGCATATAAAAGTCAGTTTTTGACTCGCTTACGAATTGATTGTATATCACTAAATTATCAATAAGTGCCGACAATTCTTGCTCACATTTTACTGTGGTGTAAGAAGCCGAAAATTTAACCTGGACACCTTTACGGTTAAAAAATACACTAATCAAGTGGGTTAAGGTATCGAGGAATTTGTGAACAGCCAGTTCATTAATGACTGAATTAAGGAAGAAAACCCCTTGATCAGAGCCAATTTCCAATAGTGTATATTCACCGTGTTGCTTTAGTTTTTTATGGTCAACCATAGAGGCAAAGCCATCATTCCAGCTGGGCATGTTAGAGATTAGGTTTTTCACCAGTAAATCTCTAATTTTGAGACAAATGACGACTGATTTGGGTTGGTATTCAATGGTGTCTAAAAACTGTTGCTTAGTGCGATAGAATCCCTCAAATTCGTTACTAACTGGCGTTAGTGTTTTAATAATGAACAGGTAAGAGTTATTGGCAATCAATTTCAATTCCAGCTGACATAAGGTTCCAGTTGAAGCTAGGGTAGCAACTCGTTTATCGCCAAAGTTATTGAGTTCAACGGCTTGTTCAAATACAAAAAGTTGATGGAGATTGCCACGCTGTTTTTCGGCTGCAACAAGCTCGGTATAGGCTAGGTTGCAGTCGATAATATTGCCAAATTCATCCACTTCAACAATGGGCGCAGGGTTGGTTTGCAGTACTTGTTGCTTAATAACATTTTTTTTGTGGCTTTCTAACGCATCCTCAACAGCTTGGTATAGTTCATCACTGCTCCATGGTTTCGAGATAAAGCGAAAGGTGTTGTTGGCATTAAGCAAGGCTTTCATGTCTTCGTAGTCGGCTTGACCACTTAACACCATACACTGAATATTTGACTCAATTTTTTTTAGCGCCTCAATCAATTGCTGGCCATTTATCTTCGGCATTCTAAAGTCGGTAATAACCACGCTTGGTGGCGTTTGCTCGACAACTTTTATCGCCTGAGAGGGATCAGAAACGGTGATGACATCATAGTTTTTTATTTTTAAGGTGCGTTTTAATGATTTTAGTATATCTAACTCATCATCAACCAGCATGATCTGCTTGGTCATAGTTACTCCGTTGAATAGTGGACATTCAATTTATAGCAATCGAAATATAGCTAATGACGCCGCCATGGTTTCAGTTCTCGAAATCAATATTCTACTTTACGACTTTACATAAAAACTCATGACTTCATAAAGCAAATTTTAAAAACGAATAATTAATTTTTTCAAAGCGTTGGTAAGCGATAATTGCTTAATAAACTTATGCCCAACCGTTACCTCTTCAGTTTAGTCGAGATTTTTAGTTTGCCAAATGTGTGTAACGTCTGTCGAGCAGGAGTAAGCGGCAATAAAAAAGGGAGCGTTACTATTAGGCGCATGATATGAGCCAACGCCCCATTGAAGCTAAGTTGATACGGCAAGTAGTCTCCATTTAAAGTATTACACATCTGCACCATTTGATACCTGACCAAGTTATAGGTCAGTAGTATTCCCCAAAGCTCCTGTCTCACTAGTTCAGGGAGTCGACTTCTTAGAGTGAGCCGGTTACCAAGCATGTACTGCTTTTGCTCACGATAGCCAAGTTCAATTTCCCAGCGATATCCGTATAAGTCTACGATATCTGACTTTGGGTAGAGCATTGGGTCAAGCATTGAGGTGAGGACATTGTATTGTTTACCATCTTTAACTCTCGTAATTAAACGCACAACGACTTCTTGCCCTAGCTCTGGCCACTTCTTACGTGCTTGCGGGTTACTCTTCAGTTTTATTAGTTTATCTTGACGACCGAAGGACTGAACAACTTCATAATTGAGTCCTTTTCTCATTGGGATAAGCCAATGTCGATTTATGCCTTTCGAGCTCCACGCTTGAAGTAGGCCAAGGGAGTAAAAGCCTTTATCGAAAAGGGTTAAGCTGATATCTGGTGTGGTTTCTATCAGTTGCTCTGCCAGCTTCATTTCATTCACTGTGTAACAGTCAAAAGCACTTCCAGTGATTAAATGGCTACTCAGTTCCATCTGGCATACCATGCGTACCTGTGGGTACTGTGTTTCTGTACCGTCACGGTTGGTAGGCTTTGCAAACGCTTCAGCGTTGTCTTTTGAATCCTCAGTTCGCCATACAACACCATCAACACCCAGAAGAGTGAGGCCGTTCCAGTTTGGTAAATTAGCCTGCTTAAACCAATGGTTTTGTGTGCACTCAAAAAGCGCTTTAGCGGCAGACTCTCCGAGGTTTTTTCTTCGCTGTGTTAATGCGCTTGGAGCCACAAATGGCTTGCCTGTGCGATCGACAATATCGAGCATATTTACAATGTCAGCCATGGACTTATCGTTATAAATTGCCATTCCAACCAGTAGCCATGCCATCGACTCTAAAGTGAGCTTTCGCTTTCTTAGAGTGACCGTATCAGTGAGTTCGTAAGCACTATTGATAAGTTCAATGGGCAAAAGGTCCGCGAGTGTTTCAACTTGATTTGGTTTGTAACTGTTAATGATGTTGAGGGCTTGAGATACGTGCATAAAAAAATCCGATAAACAGGGTCTATCGGATTTTTACATATGGAGAGGATCATTCAACTGATCCGCCGATTAAAGTCTTAACTGATCGGCATTAGAGCAAATTGCTCCCCATTACTTATCCTTTACAGTACCATTGCGGCTATCCAACCAAAACAAAGCAGTGGAATATTAAAGTGCAAAAAGGTTGGCACCACTGAGTCCCAAATATGATCATGCTGACCATCGGCGTTCAAACCTGCAGTTGGCCCCAGTGTGGAATCAGAAGCAGGGGAGCCTGCATCCCCTAGAGCACCAGCCGTGCCAACTAAGGCTGCAGTGGCCATGGCAGAAAAGCCAACTTCCAAAGAAAGCGGAACAAACAAGGTTGCTATAATCGGCACGGTGGAAAACGAACTACCTATTCCCATGGTGATTAATAGTCCCACTAATAAAATCATAGCAGCTGCTAATGGTTTATTTTCCCCTACAATTTCTGCGCAGCTGGCAACTAAACTGGTAACATCCCCGGTGGCTTTCATTACTGCCGCAAAGCCTTGTGCCGAAATCATAATAAAACCAATCATTGCCATCATGGCAACGCCTTTACTGAACACATCTGAATTCTGTTCCCACTTGACGATGCCAAATAAACTAAAAATCATCACGCCAACCAGTCCGCCTAAAATCATCGAGCCGCTAATATTTTGCGCGACCAGTGACGCGACAACTGCTGCACTACCCACTACCATCACTTTTTTGGCTTCACTGCCAGTGGGGACAGCGTGGGTATTTTGGGCGAGGGTTTTGCTGTCTTGGTAGTTTCTTTTTTTACGGTAGCTAATAAATACCGCGATCAGTAACCCTAATAGCATACCGGATGCCGGGATCATCATAGCCATGGGAACATTATATTTTATGAGCTCGAGACCATTTTCAACCAAGTTTTTGTGCAAAATAGAATATAAATAAATGCCGCCAAAGCCATAGGGAAGGACCATGTAGCTGGTTGCCAAACCAAAAGTTAAAATACAAGCGATGGCGCGCCTATCAATAGTGAGTTTATTAAGAACAACTAATAAGGGGGGGATCAAAATGGGTATAAAGGCAATATGCACGGGAATTAAGTTTTGCGACGCAATAGAGCAGCTTAAGATAATCAGCATAATAAACATACTGAGATAAGTGGAACCGTCACTGTCATTGGCATTGACGATACCAAGGAGTTTATGCGCCAATATTTGTGTTAGACCTGACTTAGATATGGCCACTGCAAAGCCACCTAACATGGCATAACTTAAGGCAATTTCAGCACCACCAGAAAGGCCATCATTAAAGGCATTCAATGTGGTTTTTAAATCAAGCCCAGCGACCAAGCCTGCAGCCATGGCACTGACAGTCATGGCAACAATTACATTGATCCTAACCAGGGTTAACCCCAACATGAGCAATACACCCAAAATAACTGCATTCATATTATTCTTTTGCCTTTTTTATTATTTGCTTAGTAAGTTGCTGTATGGATTTAGATTCCGCCTCAGATAGTTCATTTTGACGATATTGTGCCTTTTCAAACAGTTCATAAAAGTGATCCACGGCCTGTTTTAATTCCGGTTGCCGAGTTGCAATGGTGGCCAGCACTTGCTTAGGGGGGTGGCTGGAGTGGCTATCATTGACGCCAGCTAATATAGCATTGTAGCAACGTAGTTCGATAGCCTGTTTTGGTCGAATTAAACGTTTGCTAAGGTAAAATGCCGCCACACTTAACAGCATTACCACCACTAACACTAAGGTACCTGCCCACAATTGACCGTGCTTGCCAAACCAACTCTGAAAAAGAGATTGTTGTTTGTCGCGGTCGAAGTTAATGACCGTCATCGTCCAGTGGTAGTCTAACTCTTCGAGTTTCACCCGTAACCAATTAACCACGGGCAAATTGGATAAGCCAATAAGACTGTAGCCGACTGCCGATTGGAACTCGGTTGATACTGACTGTAATTGCGAGAGGCTACCATTCATTCGCTCAGGTGACACCCAAGCCGTGGGGTCGAGGCGCTGCCAACCTTGTCCTGGCAAAAAGTATTCGACCCAAGCGTGAGCATCGTATTGGTAAACACTGTAATAACCTTGTTCTGAGTTTTTCTCACCACCTAAATAGCCCGAAACCAGACGGGCAGGGTAGCCGGCACTGCGTAACATAAAAGCCGCAGCGGAAGCATAATGCCCGCAAAACCCGTTTTGGGTTTCGAACAAAAAGGCATCAATACGATCATCTCGATTAATCACTGTAGGGGTTAAGGTGTAATTAAAGCCTTGTTGTTGGAAAAACTGGCGCATTAAAACAATAAACTCTGATACTGTTTGTGAGCGCTGTTGCCACTCCAGTGCCAACTGTTGTGTCTGTTTGTTATCAGTTTTAGGAAGGCCAGTATTACGTCGCAAAAACCAATCGCTCAAGCGTGTTTTAGCATTAAAGTTGCTGTATTGAATGTGATATTCTATTGGCTTGGTGGTGAGTTCTTTTAAAAACACAGTACCAAAGACGCCGTTATTAAGTTTATCACTGCTAGATTTAGCGTAACCAAGAGCATACATCCAGGGCAAATGACTAGGCTGGGCGACTATGGTGGCGTTATTGCCTTGGGGCAACGTCTGCGCACGACTAACACGACCTTGAAATTCAGATAACTGCCACTGTTGACCATCGTAGGTATCATGGATCATGGCGCGCCAATAGAAGGGTCCCTGCTGAGTAGGATCATCAAAAGAAGCTCTAAACACCAATTCGCTGGAGCGTGATAACTCGGCAATGTTAAATGGGTCGACGTTCTCTGATAGCCCGGTTTTGGCTTTATTTTGGGGTGATGGTAATTGCCAAAAAGCTGGTAATTTAGGCATAAACACCACCATTAATACCACCACCGGGAGCGTGAGCAGTAATCCACGACTGCTAGCGCTTAACGCGGTTCTTACTCGTATTTTCTGCTCCAAACTCACCATGATGGCCAGATTAACCACCAATAATATCAGCACCAACACGGCAGCAAATATACTTTGAGTGAACAAGAATAAGCATGGATAGGTAAAAAAGTTGAGGATGCAAACTTGGCTAAACTGCTGTTTTTGCGTTGCATGGAGCTGCTTTAACATCGAGGCGATTAGCATTAACGCAACAAACATAGAAACACTGTTTTGAAAGCCAATCAGGACAGCGGTACAAATGGCGCCAAGTAGGGTGATCAGGTTTATAACCGTTACACTGACCACTGCAGCGTTACCAACTAGCCGAACAATTTGCCACAATAAAAAAGCACTGCACAGGGCTATAAACCCAATCCCAAAATCATCGATTAACACCACGCTTAACAACCATAAAAAGAAGGTCGTGCTGTAATACCAAATCGGCGGCTTAAAATTCACTTAACGCCTCCAGACACAGCTTTTTATGTTCTGAGCCTTGGCCAAAAGCAAAGCGGTGTTGCTGTAAATATAACGCATAGGGCTGTTGGCGCTTTTCAGCATCAACAATCAAGCGGCATAGCTGGCTTAACCTTTCTTCCTTATTGCCAGAGAGCCGACTATAGTCAAAGACTAACTTACTGGGGTCAGCTGAGCTTTCTTGGCTGTGTTTAATCATCATTTTGTCGCTTTTAGCGTACTGCTTCCAGGCGACTCGACTTAGGCTCATGCCATTTTGATACTCTTTAAGGTGATCAAATTCAGGGCTTGATTCTGAGCTATTTGGTGGTTGCGATTTTTCATTCTGTTGTTGCCCGTATTGATTAGTAGTTAAAGGCGTAGCACTCGGTTCTGGGTAAATATAAAACGCGTCATCAGGACAAAGATAAGACCAAGTTTTTACTAAACCAAAAGGAAAGTAACTGCAAAGGGTGATGGCGTTAATTGGGTAATGACCACGAGTGAGACCGGCAATGTTAAGCTCAATTACTTCGCTACTGGAAACCTCATCGAAGCAGTGCGGCTGTTCTTCATATTGAGTTTGTACTCGCAAAGATTGAATTGCTTTAGGTCCAGTGATTTCCAGTGACAGCATTGCTGGATAAGGATAGAAATTGGCGAGCGCTGATACGTATCGGACATTTCTTTTGTATAGATTAAAAAAGCCCATAAATAGGGCGGCTGTCATCATTATCGCCATCATATAGGATACGGCTAATATTAAATTGTTTTGATAATTAATACCTAAAACAAAATTTAATGTGGCAACCGCAATAAAAAAGACCCCGTCTTTTGACGGCAGAATATAAATATTCTGATGAGACAACTCAAGCTCAGAAGCTTTATGACGCTGTTGGATCCATTGCGTCAACTGTGCACGCAGGTGAGAAAGCATTATTAATGTACCGAGACCTGCTGTAGGACTTGCTCCATCACTTGTTCGCCGTTACGACTGTCGACACCTAAGCGGTGCGCGCAAACCGGAGTGAACACAGCTTGGACATCATCGGGTAACACAAAATCTCGACCACTAATAAAAGCATAGGCTTTACTCGCCGCCGCCAATGCGATGCTTGCACGGGGCGACAAGGGGTCGCTAAATTGTTGCGTATTACGAGTGAGGCTCACTAGACGCAGAATATATTCGATAATACTGTCACTGATGGTTATGGTGTTGAGCTCATCTTGGTACCTTGCCAAGCGCTCTGCATCAATGACTGTGCTGAGTTCCTGTTGTGTGCGGCGGTTTTTATTCGCCGACTTGATTAATTGTGTTTCTGCTTGCAGTGAAGGGTAACCGAGACTGATGCGCATAAAGAAGCGATCCAGTTGCGACTCCGGCAACGGGTGCGTGCCAGATTGATGTTGTGGATTTTGGGTGGCAATAACAAAGAATGGGCTAGGGAGCTTATGACTTACACCATCAACCGTGACTTGGTGTTCTTCCATGGCTTCTAGCAGCGCAGATTGTGTTTTGGGACTAGCTCGGTTAATTTCGTCCGCTAATAAAACCTGGCTAAAAATGGGCCCAGGGTGGAACTCAAAACTCTGTTCTTGGCGATTATAGATTGCCGTACCAGTTATGTCTGACGGCAATAAATCACTGGTAAATTGAACTCGGCGATAACTTAAGCCAAGTACGTTGGCCAGTGAATGTGACAAAGTGGTTTTGCCCATACCAGGCAAGTCTTCAATTAATAGATGACCACGGCACAGTAAACTACAAAGAGCGAGTTTAATTTGCTCAGGTTTTTCTAATATAACCTCAGAGAGCGCTGAGATAACTTTGTTCAAATCACCATTCATGTGACCAGCTCTAAGCGCTTCATCACTGAATCGACTTTATGAGCATTAAAAGGTTTAGCAATAAAGCCTTTAGCACCTAGCTCCCAAGTGTTTTGTACATTTTCCATGCTGTTGTGACCCGAGCACATAACCACGTGGGCTGCAGAGAAGTGCTCGTTGATGTATGAGAGAATTTCAGTGCCGTCGGTGTCAGGTAGTTCAATGTCTAAAAATACCACACTAGGCTGTTTGTTTTTTAACAAAGGTTTTGCTGACTCAAAATCTTCGCAGCCATATACTTCCTCAAAGCCCAAGTTTTCCAAAATTTGGCTTAAGAAATCTCTAACTTCAACCGCGTCGTCGATAATTAAGATTGGTTCTAAAGGTCTTACAAATTCCATATGCCGATACTTCAATTGAGAAATTCAATCACATACTATAAAAAGCCAATGCATAGCTCAATATAAAATAGTGGAAATATCATTGTTATGTCCGATACCGTCTAGTATTGGACATTATTATGATTATTACTGCATTACAAGAGAGCAAAACCGACTCAATATAGAAACACACTTAACCTCCTATAATGACTTTAGTGTTATGTTGAGAGAAAGCCCCGCAAAATAACAAAGGCGGGG
>NZ_JBLWMW010000028.1:0-60022 GCF_048515945.1 Pseudoalteromonas 'SMAR' | reverse complement strand
AGCCCAGTTCAACAAGCGATTATGCGTACTGCGTACGCATGAATACTAAAGCGTTCTGTGTCAGGAGAATCATGGCATCTCATAAACGACTAAAAAGTGTTGTACAAAGCATCGCTCACCATGCGGTAAGTGCGCTTTCCTTTGTGCATCCTCATCTTGGTCAAGCCTGTAAGGAAGCCGGTCTAGATTCTATAGAAATCTATGTATCTGAAATTGAGCCGTGTCCAGAAAGGTTTCTACACATAAAACCACTGAGGATGGCTCTGAACACCCTCAAAGAAACATTCTATGGCTTGGTAGCTACTGAAGGTTTAGAACCAAAAGATATTGAATCGGCAAAAATGGTTTTCGAGTTTAAGCATGGTCAACTTGATCATTATTGCAGTGTTTGCACAGCCTCGTTGGTTAGTGCATCCAAAACGTACCAAAGTAAGGTAAATTACCTTGGTAACACAGAACAAGTTTAGGCAATCGGACGCAGCAAAGCTGCGCCGTTGCTAAAGGCGTTAGCTATACAAGGAGGGGTTAGTGTTTGAACGAATCAAAGATTTAATGTCAAAAGGCATTTGGCATTCACTAGCAATAGTTATTGTTTTCTTAATGGCTGGCCCTGAAATCATGATGGGCATGGAGTTAATGGCTTTAATCGAGGTGCTGGGTGCTTCTACCTTTGTATTAATGTATTTAACAGGCGTAAAGTTGTTTCTTTTAAAAGTATGGAAGCAATATCAAAAATTTGAATGTCATTCTGTATTGTTTGTTCCGCCTTTAGTCATTTTTAAACAAATGCCGTCTTTAATTGTGCATGTGATACCAGAGCGAACCGTCGTTATTTTCTTTTTCGGTTTTATCGTAGTTGGTATGTCTGGTGTTTTAATCAACACTTATATTGGTGCATAGTATAGCTAACAAGGCAATTATAAATGGGACGTCTAACGCTTGGCTGGCGCTCATTCTTCGCTAATTTTAGCCAAGCATTTATGCGCCCATTAGTAAGGCGTTATAACTACTCGCAAATTCGGCTTTAGAATCGATATCATGGAGAGATGAAATTAGTAAACTAGTCACAAAAGAACACAAATTACTTCTGGTATTGGGTATATCAATGCTTCTTGCAGTTTTTGTCGTTAAATGGGCAAATGAAGATAGCCCAATTTATAGACCGCTAATTCAAGATATGCGTGTAGTTGACTCAGTTAAAATCGCAGATGTATTAGATCAAGAGCGTATTCACTACTATGCCGATGTGAAAAATCATATGCTATACGTCAACCAAGACCAATCGGAATTGGCTCGTGTCTCGTTGGCAAAAATCGGCATTGTTATTGAGTACCCAGAAATTACTAAACACAATGACTTGAATAAAGCTTACGATGAATTCATCAAACAAAAGAAGCTAGAGGAAGAAACTGGAAAAATATGGCAAAGGCCTTGGTTCTTTAAACTAGTTAAATTGATTATGGGGGCACTCGTAATTATTGTTCTAATTCTTGCTGTTGTTCGCCCAGCCCTTGCGTCAATAATCTATGAAGAAGATGAAAAGTAGATATAACAGGTGCCTAAACCAAGGACGCAAAACAGCAGGTTTGCATTCCTTCGTCGCTAATTTTAGCCTGCTATTTTTGCTTTTTATCAAGAGTTATGAAAACAAGGATGAAAGCCATTGAAAAGAGTATACCTGACGATATTGATTCTCTCTGTAGTAATGATTTTGGGAGCTTGGAATATAAGTAAATCAAGAACTTTTCAGTTTTTTGGAGAGATAGTCGCAAAGGCCGAAACAAATGAAAAGGTTATCGCCTTAACATTTGACGATGGTCCTTGGGGGGCGAAATATGCCACTCAAGTGTTGAATATCCTCGAAGATCATAATGTGAAGGGTACGTTCTTCCTCAATGGGTCGGGAATTCAACAAAACAAGCAATCGGCTATAGATCTGGTTAACGCAGGTCATCAGATAGGCAATCATTCGTACAATCATAAAAATATGATGTTAATGGGGCTTGACGAAGTGAGGGAGGAAATCGACTCCACTACAGCCTTAATTCGCCAGATTGGATTTGAGAGCGAGATATACTTTAGGCCTCCATATGGTAAAAAGCTTTTTGTTTTGCCTTATTATTTGAAATCGAAAGGAATAAAAACAATCACATGGAATGTTGAGCCTGAAACCTATCCTAAAGTTGCAGGAAGTTCCGCGTCTATCGCAGAGTATGTTATTAAATCTTCTACTCCAGGTTCAATTATTCTTTTACACGTTTTGGGGTCTAAAAACAGTGAGTCGCGAGGCGCTATAGGGCCAATAATTAAGGGGCTGAGAGCAAAGGGCTACAAATTTGTTACGGTCTCACAGTTGCTAGGGGGAAATGCATAACAAATAAGGGATAGGCAAGCTGTCATAAAATATGGGACAAATTTCCGCCAGCTAGCGCAACCCATTTTGGCGGCGTTAGGAGTTTAAGGGGATTCGTAATAAAGATGTTTAGTCATTTAATCCGCTACCTTTACGGAAGAACAAGGCCTGAGTTTCATTCAGCATTGACTGTTTTGGTATTTACAGGTGCGTATGCACTCGGATATTGCTTTCTTTGGGCTATATTTCCACTATTTGATAAAAAGCTAGTGTTAAATTTTGAGTTAGCTGGTTATTTCGTTGGCTGCATTGGAGCGGGGGAATTGGCTCGTGGAATTGCTAAGTTAACGCTTTCTGGACAGCATCGGTCAGGTTCACTTCTAACAAACTCCATCGCTGGGTCAGTATGTATAGGCGTTTTTTGGACCTTTATGGTGTTCAAATGGCAATATGAACTATGGGGCATTCCTGTTGCTTTTTTGGTTGGCGCTATATTCTATTTATTATTAAATATTGCTCAAAAGATCGATAATAAGTTTGGAGGCAACTCCTAACTGGGCCAATGGGGTTAAAAGCTCACTTTAAGCTTTTGGCGCTGCCAATATTATACAGCCTTTTAACAGTTGGTTATTTGACAACCTAATCATGGTTCTGGCATTTTAAGAAACTCTCTCACGCAAAAGCTAATATTAGCTCTGTGTGGGAGCCATAATATCTATGTACTTCAAGGAGAAGATATGAAAACCCTTATTTTATGTGTAATCTCACTGGTGGTTGGTTTTACTTTAGCTGCGGTGCCCAGTCTAATGGTCTTTCAAACATCGGGACAAAGCGCATTTCATACACAGAATAAAATTTACTCACAAGTTCTTGAAAAAGTGTCAAGCAATGAGACCGCAGAACTGGTTAAACTAAGCTGTTTAGCACTTCAAACAGGAATAGACCGATACGACGAGCTAGATAATAGTTTTCTAACATTAAATGGGCCTGAGCTGAACCAAGAGCTGCAAAAGAAAGAGCATTTGCAGGCCAAATCGTTGGTGCAAAACGAAGAGGTTTGTGGGCGCACTTAAAAAGCGCTAAGCTAGAACAAAACAGAAGTCTTCAGGAGTGAATTGCTAGGCATTCAATGGTGTGTCTCAGTTGCTGTCAAAAATCTCTATCGTGGGTAATTAGAACAGCTTTTTGGTTAACCATGCTCGTTACTTATACTTCTGGTATTTCTGGTTTTTGCTGCAGCGAAAGTATGCCTGATAAGTCAAGTTAATGGGGGAGTGCTAAGCAGCTTCCGTCGCTCTTGATTTTAGCCGCTGTTTTATGGCGGTTAAATTAGGCGAGGAGTGATCCCAGGGCAAGCCGATATTTTGCTTGAAAATATACAACTCGCCAATATGCTGCTAGGTTGTAAGTTGACGCTACCAAGACTAAATGGAGTTTATGATGAAAGTTTGCAACAACAAATCGACTGCAATTAGCCTGATGTGGGCCGCGGCGATTTTATCGGCAGCCATTTTGGGGGCGCCACAATTTTTAACTTTGGTGCTATTACCGGTCTTAGGATTTATGTCAGTGGCCACACTAAATAAAGCCAATAACTCTTAATTGCTTAGCCAATTAATTATAATTTTTTAAAAGAGCGCTACTTAGGTTAATAGCAAAAGAAAGGCTTTTGTAAGCGAAAGCGTGGGGAGCACTTTCTTATTTTCACGGTTATTTGTAGTGCATTTTACATATTGTTTTCATTGATTGTTCAGTCCCCTTTATAAACTCTTCTTTAGAACTTTCAGGCATACACAACCTAAGCGCGCAATCTTACTTCGGTCATGTCTGGCTGGCCTATAACGCTCTTCCAATGCCTCTTTTATAGCCATTGTTAATGATGAGCACTCTTATCAGGCTTTTTTTGGGCAATTGCAAAGCGGTGAAAAGCCAAACAGCGATACGGTATTTGAAGTCGCTTCCATCACCAAAACTTACACAGGGTTGCTCCTTGCTCAAGCAGTCTTAGATGAAAAAGTGCAGTTAGATTAGGATATTAGGACTTACTTAGGTTATGACGGTTATGAAAATCTGCAGTACTCAAATACGCCCATCACTTTGCGTCATTTGG
This sequence comes from Pseudoalteromonas 'SMAR', assembly GCF_048515945.1. Classification (NCBI taxonomy): domain Bacteria; kingdom Pseudomonadati; phylum Pseudomonadota; class Gammaproteobacteria; order Alteromonadales; family Pseudoalteromonadaceae; genus Pseudoalteromonas; species Pseudoalteromonas 'SMAR'. The sequence goes on along the minus strand of NZ_JBLWMW010000028.1, from coordinate 55,559 downwards.
CCACACATCGCAGTGGTTTACCGCAAGACTTTTCCTACACCTCGGAAGATAGACGTAATGGGCGAGCTTTTGAAAAAATAGCAACGTATTCACAGCAACAATTTTTTGTAGACTTAGGCCAGTATCAACTTAGCTCTGAACCTGGAGAGAAATACCGTTTATTGGAACACATACCAGCAAAACTCAAACCAGCCGATGTACTACCACAGTGGTGGGTCGATGGGTAGCTCAGCTTGGTTAGCAATTTATCCTAAACAACAGATGGACATCTTTATTGTTACCAATTCAGCTGCGGGAGGCATTCAAGAAGGCCTAAATGATATCTCTAATGAGATTGTTGAGCGATACCAGCAAGCCTTACAGAAAAATGAGTCTTAATGAGAGCATAGCCACATGGGCATTATGGATCTGATGCAGCAATAAGCAAACAAGGGCAATCATACTATTTAAATGTAACTATGCTAATGAGTTAGCTTGTTTGATTGTATAGTGTTTTGAAGTTGACTATATTGATCTCATGTAGCCTTTAACCGTAATAACGCATTGCCTTTTTATGCATATTGAAAATATCAAAGAGATCGCAGGATGAAATGGTGGTTCGGTTTGCTTGGTGCTCTTACTTGCTCCGTTAGTAGCGCTAAGGTCCTAGACTTGTATACAGAAACGTTTCCTCCGTATAATTTTTCCACAGAGAATGAATTAGTGGGGGTGAATACCGATCTCATCATTGAAGCATGTGAGCGGGCTAAAATTGAGTGCAACATTAAGCTGCTCCCCTGGAAAAGGGCATACAGAAATGCCCAAAAGGCTCCTAACAGAGGAGTGTTTTCCACATCTCGCACCGCACATAGAGAAGAAAAGTTTATTTGGGTTGGGCCATTGGCATCCAGTTACTCCTGCATTTATCGGTTACGCGATAGGACGGATATAAAGCTAGAGAGCCGCAAAGCGCTTCGTCGTTACACCATAGGCATTCCCAGAGGAGATATTTATGAATCGGTGTTACAAAAAATAGGATTAGTTGAAAATGCTCATTACCTGACTTTTGCAAAGAAAAATGAAGATATCCTTATGTTTGAGAGCGGCAAGTTAGATCTGATCATCGGCTCATCATTAACGCTTGGTTATCAGCTTGCTAATGTTGATTTGACCCCTAAGGACGTAGTGCCTGTGTTAGCATTGCAGGATGATCTACTCGTGGGCAATTTTCTTGCTTTGAATAAAGCAACAGCGCCAGAAATGGTGCTAGATTTACAAAAGTCTCTAAATGAAATTAAAGCGGAAAAATACATAGAAGCGCTGGTGGCGCAATATATTGAAAACCAGCCAGATCAAACTATGTCGATCGCTGAAAATTTACAGCCCTGCCTTAGTGGCGAAGTCAATTACTAACCCAGGTTTTGCCACACACAGCTCGGCGGCGAACGATGTGGCATGGTAATTAAACGGGGTAATCATGTTCAATTGCCAAAGCTTGATGTCAATCTGAGCTAAAATGTGCCTAGCAGTCTCGCTATATGCTCAATTTTAGAGAGTGAATTTGACGCTAGCGGCGTTAAATTATGCTATTTAGAGCAACTAAATAGCATAATTTTTATCTTGTTATCGACGACATTTCCTTTCCTCAAATGGCTCACTTAATTAAGCGAATTGGTATAAAAAAAACCGAGCACGTTAAATGAGTAAGTCATGAGCAAGAAAAACTTTATGGCTTGTTATGAACGCCATATTAGTACTGGGGCTTGGAAGCATGGTATAAAGTAGTCGCTGTTATTACGGTATTATAGAAGAGGTAATAAGTGGAGAAGCTATTCTCATATGGCACATTACAACAAGAAAACGTGCAAATCGAAACCTTTGGTCGAAAATTGACGGGCCAGAAAGACACATTAATTGGCTATATATTGAGTGAAGTGGTCATAAAGGATCCCGCTGTTATCGATGTCAGTGGTAAGGCCGTTCACCCAATTCTAAAATACACCGGAAAGCCGACGGACACCGTTGCCGGGAGTGTATTTGAACTTACCCCAGAAGAGCTTGCACAAGCTGATGACTACGAAGTTGATGAGTACACTCGAGTGAAAGAGGAATTTCGTTCGGGTATTCAAGCTTGGGCTTACGTTTGCGCAGTTACTGAGGTGAGCCGGACTGCAACGGCTTGAGTGTATCGCTCTGTCACGGTTTTCGAGATACGAAATGACACAATAGCCATCATTTCAAGTCAGCTTTGTAGTGCTTATGTCAACACATCACGCTATAAAGAGCTTGGCAGTTGCTTCGCGTTAAAAATGAAAAAACGCTTTTTAAAGCGCCTCTTAATCACCAGACCTGCTTGTGTTAATTCCTACATTAAGATAATTTCCTGTATTAGGTGCAAGATTATTACCTATCTTTATCGATAACAGTCTGTCAGGACTAACAATACACAAGGATGAAATTATGAGTATCACTCATACTAAAACCATTATTATAGCGCTCGTGATCTACTCAGTGAGTACCCTTGGTTACGCTGAGTCTGGCAATAAGGTGGTGGCAACGGTTTTTGGTGAACCTGTTTTGCTAATGCAATTAGAGCCGGTAGAGCAAAAAATGAGCCTCTATCGTGCTGGCAACCCAGAACTAACAGAGCCTGAGCTCAAAGACAAAGCCCGCGCAGATAAATTATCATCACTTATTTGGCAAGCATTAATTAAAGAGCTGGCGAAACACAATGACGTAGAGCCAAGCGACGAAGAGGTGAATGTTTTCTCTGAATTTATGGGCGGCTCACAAAGTGATATGACCAAAGAGATGCTATCTGAGCTTACTCAAGATGAAGTGGCTGAGTATGAAGCGCAGGTATATCAAAGCCATAAAAACTACGTCAAAACTTATAAGTTGAGTAAGGTTTTGTATGAAAAGTATGGTGGGGTTGTGGTTTTTCAACAGGCAAACCCGTTAGAGCCAGTGGGGGCTTATAAGGCATTCTTAAAAGACAGCAGAGCCAACGGGCACTTTGAAATCTTCCATGAGCAGATGAAAGCGGCGTTCTGGCAAGCATTGAATAAACCTCATTCACACATAGTGCCTGAAGATAAGGTTGATTTTTCTAAACCTTGGTGGCTGCAAACTGCACAGCAATAACAGTAAAACATTGATATAGTTGCTCATAAGTGCTGGGATTTATTGGAGTAGATTAATGTTTTTCTCAACCCCATTTTTATATCGCTTTTTGCTGTTAGGCGTACTTTTTAATGCACCACCATTGTTGCTAATGTTGTTTGCAACTCTTCAGTTAGAGCCTGTTTTATTAGTGGCCAGCACCATGATTTGGGTGAATGTTCCACTGATGAGCGGACTCGAGTCGCTTTTCGCAGATACCAGTGTGACGTATGCTGAGTTCGGAGCTATAGAGGCGTCTTGGGGCGTGCTTGCTGGAATTATCTTATTTTGGTGTTTGTGTGCAGGTGTTATTGCCAAACTTTGGCTGTGGTTACGTCAATCAGAGCACGAGCATAACGAATAAAAAACATAACTACGTTGATGGAGCGACTATGTGTATAGCAACAAGTTGATTTCAGCTGCGACAATTCACCCTTGACGATACCAAGGCATTGGCAGAAATTTTAGCCGATGAAAGGGTGATGGCATACTCAATTAATGGGGTGGTGAGCCAAGCGCAAACGCGAGATTTTATTAAAAGCTGTATTGCCTCATATCAACAGCATGGCTTTGGTCCATGGCCGGTGGTAGATAAAGGCTCCGATAACTTACTGGGTTTTTGTGGTTTAAAATGTGACCGGCTTGATGACCGAGATATCATCCACATTGGTTATCGCTATGGCGTTAACTATTGGGGTCAGGGAGTGGCCACTGAATGCGCGCAAGCTGTGGTGGTTTATACTAGGCAACAGGCAATTACTCAGGTATATGCCTTGATTGAACCGAATCACTCGGCTTCTGTTACGGTGGCAAAAAAAGTGGGATTTATGCCGCTGGGCACCGTTCATTTTTACAATCGAGCGTTAAGGCTTTATGGCCTGAATTCAACGTCTTATCAGTAGAGGCTGTTGCAGTCATGTAAGAATGCTTAGCTGTGGTGCTCTGGTAGTTGATACGGATGCGTTGAGCGCAAAGCCAGCGCCGCCAACTGGAGCATAATATAATAAATTAACGGCATTATTTAAGGATAAATATATGATCACACCGACTATTATCGTGCTGCTTTTACTTACCCCTGTTATTGTCACCTATCTATTAGGGCGCTTCATGGACTATAGTTTTAGCCTGCAAAAAAGCGCATGTTGGGGACTTGGCTTGGCGTTTGTATTTTTTGCAATGGGTCATGGAGTCAAAACCGCAGGCATGGTCGACATGTTACCTCTTTGGGTGCCTATGCGGGTTGCTTTGGTTTACCTCACAGGTTTAGTAGAGCTACTGATTGCTGTAATGTTATTCATCCCCCGGTTTCAAGTGTTGGGGGTGAAAATTGCCATTGCCGTGCTGGTGGTTTTCTTTCCCGCCAATATTTATGCCGCGTTTCATAGTATAGGTCTGGGCGGCCATCAATGGGGGCCGGTTTACTTATTAATAAGAACGCCGTTGCAGCTGCTTGTTATTGCTTGGGCTTATTGTTTGTGCATAAAAGGTGAGCGGTATCAAGGTAAATGGCTAAAGGCTTAACGTTGCGGTGTAATGGCGTGGTTTTCGTATCTATATTTGCTCGCGTTAACGCTTACTCGTCAGTGACAACCCCAGCTTGCTGATAAAAGGCATAGCGCTCAGAGTGCGATTTTTTGGCCTTATACATAGCACTGTCGGCTTGCTGGATGATGGTATCAATACAACATTGGGGGTCGTTAAATAAGCTTACGCCAATACTGATGTGGCATCTATATTCAATATGCTCTAAAAAATAAGGCTCACTGACTTTATCAGCTATTTTTCTACAAATTGTGGTAGCAAATTGTTGTGCTTGCTGATGATCGTCAGACAACTTGTTTAGTAACACAATAAACTCATCACCACCCCAGCGAATTAACATATCATCTTCACGCACGTTGTCTCGCAACCGCTGTGCTACTTGTTTTAGCAGTAAATCACCAACATGGTGGCCATGGTTATCGTTGATGTTTTTAAAATCGTCTAAATCCAAAAACAACAGTGCACTGTAAAAACCTTGAAGGTGTTGCGATGCCACCCGAGCCAGTAGTTCATGCTGAACTGCATGGCGGTTAGGCAGTTCAGTGAGCTGATCAATATAGGCTAACTTTTCGGCCTCTAGATGGGCCAATTTGCGTTCGGTAATATCTCGTGACAACACAATAAAACGTAGGTCTTGCTGCTCGCAAGCGGATACTTGCTTACGAGCAATCGACACTTCAAACCAGCGCGGGCCAATGGCCGTGGGTAAATGGATGTGAATACCGTGGGCATAACCGCTTTGCTGTGCCACTTCTAAGCCTTGCATCACTAACTTGGCGGCTGCTTGGGGCATAACATTGGTAACGGTATGGCCGAGTAACTGCTCCGCGGGGGCAACTAATAGCTCTGGCCGCAATACATGGGCTTCCCAATGGCGGCCTTCACTATCCAGCTCAAACATAAGATCTGGAATAGCACTAAGGGTTGAGCTCAGTGCTTCATAACTTGGCTGAGATGAAGCAACCTGCTCAGAAGCTCGGTCATCACTAATCATGAGATGGCGTAATAAGCTATTCCATGTCTGGGTGAGTTTGTATTTCACTGTTCGAGTCAACACCATAACCAGCTAATCATTGCGTTTATTACTAAAATAATATAGTAAATTTTTAAATTATGGCGAGTTTTAATTACAATTAGACTGTAATTTGATCGAAGTTAACAAATAGTACCCTTAAGCACTTACCTGCTTGGTCTTTAAATATAAGTATAAAGAGTAGAACGAGCTTTTTAAGCCAGTCGCTAGCGCTGCTTTGAAACACATCCCGGTGTTTCAAAGCAGCACATGACGCTTTCTGTTAGTGAAATAATTATTGTGGTAATTGCAGCACTAGTAGAGCTGTTATTCGCTGGTGTGATTCATGCGACGAACCACGCCTTTCGGTGCACTCACGGTGTCTTTGTCGGCCACTTCGTCTAATTTAATTGGGGTGAGCCTGTCTGCTTCTGGAATATCTTCCAAACGGCGCAAGGTATTTACTTGAATATGTGGCCACAGAGTGGTTTCACCGCTGGAGCCAAACATAAATTCAAAGTCAACGATTTGCTCGTACTGTAGCTGGTCAATTACCTTGGTATTACCCTGACCATCTGGTATTTCAATTTCTTCTAGCCACATGCGATGACGCATACGCGCTACTCGGCAATAACGCTCGATCATAACATTGTTGACGGTAGCACCTTGAACACCGGTTTCATGTTGCGAGTCCAGTGCAATCATGTCGTAACGCTTAAATTTAAGTCCTTGATTGGCCTCACTAAGCTTAAGGTTTGGCTGTACTGTGTAAGGGAATTTGGCACCAAATTGGTCGTAATTAAATATACGCTGAAAGTACGCTCTGGCGCTGTTCACACCGCCGCCTTCTTGGTCTTTTCTTGGCAGTTCGGTCCACTTCGGTTTTTCCAATGAGCCGGCGATTAAATCCCGAGAGGGATCCATCCCCATGGTTGGGGAGATAGCCAAATATTGTTGCTCCCATAAATCCGCAATGTGAGGTGCATCTCCGGATGTGCTGCTTTGTGCGACTTTACCGGTGATATGAATTGTGGTGCCATGAGGGATCACACCAGAGCGCGATATTGAATGAGGTGGCACAAATTGCGGGCCTAGCTCGCCTGGGCCCATTACCGGCTCAGCGGCGTCAACTTTTACCGACTCAGCGCTGGAAGTGTGTTTAAACATGGTTGGCGGGTTTTGATATGGGCTATCGTCTTGCCATGGCATTTGGTTGTCACCAAGCCACAGATACATGCCATTTTCAAAGTGTTGTAACACCTCATCGTTATCAATGATGGCGGTTTCGTATTTCACGGCCGCATTAAATTGCTCATTCGAACCTGCACGATTTCGCACCGGTTCATTCACCTGAGTAAAAGTCAGTTGCTCACGGTATTCTTGCGATTTGAAATGGAACACACCAAAAATGGTTTCTGATGAGGTGCCGGGCGATGGCATGCAAGTGGTATGTAAGCCTCGGGGGCCATCTTTCCAGTTAACCCAAGTGCCATTGAGTTTTGATAAAATTCCAAATTGTGGGCCTTTTGGTTGGCCCTCTTGCCATTCTTTATAAGGTCGAACAGATGACGGTTGTGTTTCCTTAGGCATGTTATGCTCCTTAACACTCTATTTTAGCTGAGACTCCGGCCTTGGTGTCTTATTACTTAAGGCATCAAGCTGGATGACGGTAGAGGCTATGTTGAAATACCAATGCAGCATTAGCTGTGGCTGGCTAACATAGACTCAATAAAGATGGTACAAGGTGGTTAACAAATCAATTACAAGGCATTACGTTTTTTATACATTGTGGTGGCGTTAAGAGGTCGTTGTGGTTTGCGAAGATAAGTTGGTAACTCTAACGTTAAAGTGAACATTAAGGTCAAGCATAGCGCAATGCTGGCAAGGTAATAATGCCCGGATAATGGTCACGCTATTGACCTTAAACCTAACTTTAAGGATAAGCTGTGCTGCAACTGCAGTATTTATCAGAGGCACTTATGCAAACGATATTAGGAGCAACAGGGCAAATAGGAATAGAGCTTGCCAAGGCGTTGAAACAAAACCACACCGAGGACATTCGCTTAGTCAGCCGCAACCCAGTTAAAGTCAATGATAGTGATACGCTGTTTGCAGCGGACTTAACCTGTTACGACGAGACATTAGCAGCCGTTGCAGGTTCCGCGGTGGTGTATTTTACCGCCGGTCTGCCACTTGATACGAAAACGTGGCAAACTCAGTTCCCGCAGATGGTAGAGAATGTTATCGCGGTTTGCCAAGAGCATGGAACAAAATTAGTCTTTTTTGATAATACCTATATGTATCCACAAACCGCTGTGCCCATGACTGAAGCCACCGCATTTCAGCCTTATGGTAAAAAAGGACAAGTGAGAGCACAACTTGCACAGCAAGTGCTTGCGGCCATTGAGTCGGGCAGAGTTAGCGCGATGATCTGCCGAGCTCCAGAGTTTTATGGCCCAGGTAAAACACAAAGTATTACCAATGCCACGGTGTTAGAAAAGCTGGCTGCAGGGGAGCCGGCTAAGGTGTTTTTGCGCGACGATGTGGTGCGCTCTTTGATTTACACACCCGACGCCAGTCGTGCCATGGCGCTGCTTGGTAACACAGCAGAAGCCTACAACCAAACGTGGCACCTACCGTGTGATGATAATCGTATGAGTTATGGCGCTTTAATTGATTTGTGTCGGCAGTTAACAGGGCAAGACTATCGTTATCGGGTCATCAAAAAGTGGCAACTGCAGTTGTTGGCAATATGGCGGCCACAAATACGAGAAACACTGGAACTGTTGCCACGCTATCAGGTGGACAATATTTTTCTGGCGGACAAATTTAAGGCACGTTTTCCCGATTTTGCCATTACCCCGTTCGCTGAAGGGATAAAGAAAGTGTTAACCGAGACGAGGTAATGCCCACTAACTCCTGTAATTAATGCTGACTTGTCTGTGAGTCGGTATTAGCGGGATACTGAGAGTCTTGTTTCTCAAATTTATACAGGATAGACTCAAGATGTTCATTAACAGGATAAACCATGAAAAAAATTCATCGAATTATAATCATGCTGGCCCTGCTTATTGCGGCTATTGCTGCATACAGTCAAGGCATTAGCAGTGGAGTGTTTCTCTTTATAGCTTTGGGCTTTGCACTTGAGATGCTGTTTTGGTTTAAACTATTCCCAAACAAAAGAAAAAAGTAAATTCAATGAGGATGCAGTGGCGACCAGTGTTAAGCGTTCTAAGTCACTGCATGTAGGGACGAGCCTATCAACACTAACACCATGCTAAAACTCAGCTTTTATCTCGCTTTTTTAACCGCTTCATGTCAGTTGTTAAGCGCCGAACTTAAGCCCTTTACCAGTGACGGCTGCAGCGTATTTCCTGACGGTACCCTAGTGCAGCAACAGCTGTGGTTGGATTGTTGCACAGCCCACGATCTGGCTTATTGGCAAGGTGGCAGCGAGCAAGACCGCGAACGTGCTGATTTGGAATTAAAAGCCTGTGTCAGCAAACTGGGTGAACCGGATGTCGCCAGCCTCATGTTGCTTGGGGTGCGTATTGGCGGAACGCCTTATTTACCCACGAGTTTTAGGTGGGGCTATGGTTGGCCGTACCCAAGGGCATACCGGCCATTGAGCACGGCTGAGTTAGAGCAAGTTCAAGCGCGTATAGCCGAGCAGCAGCTGCGTGAGTCTACTTTGCCTAAGCAACTTGAAAAGTGATGGCCACACAATAAATTAAGACGTCTATTATTTGAAGGAGCGGACAGTGCAGGGCGTTATTATCGTTTTAATTTTGCTATTATTATCGTTTGATTATGTATCGCTAAGGCGGTTGCAAGCCTATGTTGAGCAAGCCTACCCACAAGCGTGGCAACAACTCCGCCAGCCTAATTTAGGTAATGCACAGCAGGCCGCCAAGGTGAACTTTCATGCAGCTTTGCAAAGCGGTCATTTTGCAGCATTCAACGACAATCGCATTGACGTGTTTATAAAACGGCGCCGCTGGTTATTTAAGGTGATATACCTATTAATGTTCATTCATATTGGTTGGATTGCCATAGCTGCATTTCAGGCTTAAATAATTGATACACTAAGATAAAGGAGTGAATAAATGACAGTTGTGGAGCAAATTGTAGCGCGACAAACGGCGGCGGTTATTGTTTATGAATCGGATCAGGTCATCGCGTTTGCGGATCATGACCCCATAAATCCTGGTCATATTTTAGTGTGCCCCAAACTGCCGTTTGCGACTTTACTTGAGGTTCCTGCAGTGGTGCTGGCAGAGATTAACGATGTTGCCAAAGTCATTTATGCTCGCATAGAGGCTAAATTTTCCCCGGATGGCATTACCTTAGTGCAAAATAATGGCCATGTTAATGAGCTCAACCATTATCACTTACACATTATCCCACGCTATAAAAATGATACTTTTCAGTTTGCAAGAGCGGGGCAAAATTTACAATCGCAGGAGCAATTGCAAGCAGCCTTGGCCGATTTCTAAACTAACTAAGTGAACAAGCAGGCTGCTTGATACAGAACTTGATTAGTTACATTTGTAATGAAATGGTTAATATTGTCGGCTATACTGAACCTTACAACCACTTTTTGTGCATAAGGAAATAATATGGCCAATTCGCAATCTGGCGCAATGTACACCAGTAATTCCCAAACTCGCGCCGCCAATCTCACCAGCAATAACAGCAATGACGTGCCTGCCAGCAAGCAGTTTGTAATGAATGCCACGGGCAATTTATTTGTTGCCAGTACCTTAAACAACGGTGCTGATGGCAACCTGCTCCCCCAGGAAGCACAAAGCGCGTTTGCTGAAGTCAGTGTTTTTTTTGCCGCTTTAACTAAAGCCATGGCAGAGTCAGGGAAAAGCCTCTACGACTTTGATGCCCTCGATAACATTATTTCTAGTTCCGGGTTATTTGTTAAGGTTACCGAAAGTGATATCGACTTTCATAGCAAGCAAGCCGGTGTGACCTTCTCTAGCGAGTTGCTGCAGACCTTGCTGGGATTCAGTGGTAACCTAGCAAGTTTAGCCAAATCATTGACCGACATGATAGCTGGAATGGGGGAGGCGGCCATCACCATTGCTGCGAGCAATACTAGCCAAAGCAAAAAAGTAGGCACCATTATTTTTGTCTGTGAATATTTACTAGGCGCAATTTCAATTACGCCTATTATTGTCTCTGCCGATGCCCAATCGGTAAAAACCATTTGGCAAGCCGGCCCATGCTTGAAAGGCAATCACGTTGAAGTAAAGCTAGGCCTAACCAAGTCGGTTTTTTTGTTTGTGCCACCAGAATTTGTTAAGCGTGCTGCGTCTTTAAATGAGGCCATGTCTGATCCTGAGTTTAATAATTTGATCGATTCTCTTACGGCATCGATTGCGCCAGAGGAGCCACCCACTGCGGCGGAAAAACCCAGTAAAAAAGATAGCTAAGCAGTCCTATGGCAAATCCATTTAGCTGGTTTCGGCGACCTAAAGCCCCAGAGATGCAGGGCAAAGACACAAAATATCAGGCTATTACGAAACATTACGTGTTTAATGAAACGGGCAATATTATGCTGTGTGCTACACCAGAGGGTCTGCAGCAACTCGATGGTGAGCTAAAAACCGCATTTGTCGATATCAGTGTGTTTTTCGCCGCCATGACCAAGGCGCTTGCCAGTACTGAGAACCCGATCACCAAACGGCCGTATTCACTGTTTAACTACCAAGCGGTGAAGAATATTTTGGCGGACTCCGGCTTATTTGTGGAGACCAATGTTGAACAAGGCACCTTTAGTCATGAAGGAGTAGGTCGCAGTTTAACCAAAGCTTGGCTGCAACACGTGCTAAACCGTGATTTTGGTGATCAGCCACTGCCTTTTAGCGGTGCTATGTTCAATGGCATGGGCTATCAACAAGCACAACCTTCGCAGCAGCAAGCGTTAGATGAGCAACAAAAAAAGCTATGTCGTGGTGGCAGTATTTTCTTTATTGGCGAGCTATTGTTAGGGGTGCCGCAAACCTCAGCGGTGCTGTTAAAAGTAGAGCCGCTTAGCGTTAATAGCGATGCTGAGATGACAGAGGCCGACCCTCGAGATATTTTTTCTTTGGCTGCCTTAGATGAATCAAAGCATCAAGCCAAGCACAAAGTGCGTCATTGGCGATTCAAAAGGCGCACTTACTTATTTGTACCACCCAAGTACATAGCCCATGCCGCTCATGGCCTTGAATTACCTGAGGACAAAGAGTTTGCTAACATGGTGGCGCTACTCAGTGATAGCCTTGCTAAACTGCAAGCACCTCTAGCCTAAGCTGCGTTTCGAAAGGAGTAAGCCATTATGGCATTATTGCAACAAGATTCTGACATCACCATGGCGGCATTAATGGCCATTGCCCACATGCCCACATCTAGCTTGTCAGCGCTTTGCAGCGATGCATTTTTTCATCGCCTGACAGACCGCGACTTTATGCGTATTGCAGTGCTGCTAGCGGAAAAAAGCCTACAAGAGGGCGGTTGCCCCATTGGTGCCGTGATAGTCGATAACCAAAGTAACCGCATCATTGGGAAGGGCCACAATACCTTAGTGCAAGAAAACCACCCGTATAACCATGGCGAAACAGCGGCTATTCGTGATGCGGGTCGCATTGATTTTAGCCAGACCACCTTATTTACCAGTCTCAGCCCCTGTGATGTGTGTGCCACTTTGCTGTATATGCGGGGATTTAAACGTGTGGTGGTGGGCGATGTGACGAATGCTCAAGGCAATGAAGCCTTATTGAGCAGCAAGGGAGTTGAGGTGGATATTATTGAAGATCAACAAGGGATTGAGCTGTATCGTAATTTTAGGCTGCAGCATCCGCAGCAAGAACTTGAAGATTGGCAAGGTTTGGCTGCATTAAAGCACGATTAAGCACAAGATACTGATGTGTTGTGATTAAAATTGAATCATTCGCTGAAAAAGTGCACACTAGAAAGCTCTTAAGTGCGCTAATCATACAGAGGTTGAATGGTTAAGTCATTGCTGTGGTTGTTGTTGGCATTTATAACGTTTTGTAGCTCTGCAAAGTCGCAAGACGTGGTTCATTTTGTGGCAGAAGACTTGCCACCATATCACTATGTCAATGAGTCGGGAGAGCCGGGTGGTGCGCTGGTGGAGTTGGCGCGAGCCGTTGCCAGCCAAGCGGGGATTAACGCGGTAGTTGAAATAATGCCGATGGCGCGCGTTCTGCATGAGTTTGAAACCAAAACCAATGTGGCGCTACTGTCTTGGCTAAAAACCCCCGCTAGAGCGGCTAACTTTCGCTTTTTAGGCACCATGGCCCATGCCGAAGCGTCGCTTATTGGCTTAACGACATTAAACAAACCCATTACCACTTTGGCAGAAGCAAAAGCTTATCGTACTGGTACCATTCGGGGTTATTACAGCGAACAGTTTTTGAAACAACATGGCTTTAATGAAGGCTATGAATTGGTGTTGGTGTCGGATCACGAGCGGCTTTGGCAATTGCTCTATAAAGGCCGCATTGACTTTGTATTTACCAACTCGCTCAGTTTACAAAATGAGCTGCACACGCTGTCGTTGGACGCTGAGAAAATAGAGCAGAAATTAGTACTAACACGCTTTCCTAATGAGCTGGCATTGGCCGTTAATAGCCATTTTCCCGAGCCGCTTGCCGCGCGGATTGAAGCCGCGCTTAAGACCTTGGCCAGCGATGGCACACAACAACAAATTTTAACACGCTGGCGAGTGCAATAAGTTTTATAAAGGAGCTAAGCCTTGGTAGGCATCGAGTATCCTCTGTGCCTCAGGTTTTCCCATGGCCACGCGTTGGTAATGTGCGAGGGTTTTAGCCAAATAGCGCGATGATAATGCTCCTTGTTGCCATATAGATTGCCCAACCGTAGACACCGCTTGCGCGGTGATGTCTTGGCTTACATAAATCACCTCGTAAATACGCTGGTTCTCTTCTACCAATGACTCATGCTTTCGTTTCCAGCCCAATTCCCTCAAGCGCTCGCGCAAGGTAAAGTGGTGATGCACGGGGCACAATAGCAAATCAATATTATCGTCGAGGCTGGCCGTTAGCTTTGATACTAGCTCCGCGGTTAGGTCGCCACCAATGCCTGCAATGATCACCAATTGTTTGCTGCCATCTTGGTAAATAGGCAAGCGTGCAACATCCATAACATAGGTGCTGTAGCGATGTTGATAGTCAGCAAAATAGTGTCCTAACTCGAGTTGTAATTTGTCTATTAGCTCGGGCACAACATCAACAAAGTGCACATGTGCTTGAGAACTTTGCAATAGTGCCGCGCCCAGTTGGCCGTGATCGCAGCAACAATCCCAAATATGCTGATAGTCAGGCGTAATGATGTCGTGCAGGTATTGTAGTCGTTTACCTAGTTTCACAGCAGCTCCTTGATGCAATGGCTGATAGCGACTGCCGCCCAGCGGCAAAAATTTAGCCGCGATTATACTATCAAACTGCCTCTCAAACATGCTTTTGCTAAGACTTTACAAGGCGTGTGAATGCCTTTTAGTAAAACTCAGGTCTACTCTTCAAATCAACAATATAGAGAAAACGATGACGATTAAACATATCCATACTGCTGTTACCGCTTTGGTCGCTGTGAGCTTGTTATTGCTTGGGCTGTCGATTTTATTTGGTGGTGGGGCCAGTAATGTCAGTGCGGTTACGCAATTTTACGGGCTCAACGACCTACTGCCTGTTGCTCAAGCGGGAATGCTCTTTGGTTTTGCGATGCTACTGACAGCCACGTTTATGCTACTTCAGCAATACCGGATTGTTGCTGACTGGTTGCCTTTTGCTGGGTTACTCTTGCTGAGCACATTGATGTTACTGACTTTGCTCAGCTCGCAGCGCTGGATTGCTGAACACGGTGGTTTTCCTGTGATTGGCTCTGGTCAGGGCGTGATCAAGTACTTTGCGTTGTTGGCCATTGCCTGCTTTTTATACCCAGTGAAGCGGTTAAGCAAACAAACACTGATCTACCTTAATTACTTCCCTGTGGCACTGGTGTTAATGTGGATTGGTGGTATGAAGTTTTTAGAGTTAGAAGCCCGAGCAATTGTGCCGCTAGTAGAAACTTCGCCCTTGATGTCGTGGTTGTATACGCTTTTCACCGTACAGCAAGCCTCTAACCTCATTGGTATATACGATATTTTCTTTGCTCTGTTACTTGGGCTTGGTCTGTGGTTACAGCGGCCACTGATCATTTTAGTGGCGGTTGCGGGTTGCCTCGGGGTGTTTGTAATGACCCAAACTTTTTTATTCAGCGCTTCAGGGGCGTTCAGTGAAACGAGCTTACTAGCAGGGCTTGGTCAGTTCGTGATCAAAGATCTTTGGTTTATTGCAAACTTAATGGTCGTCACTTTTTTAAGTTGTAATTCACAGCACGCCGCAAAGTCAATTTAACCCTTCAACTAACGATACCTCTTCGAGTTGGGAAAAGTGCAGCAAATAGGCATTTTCCTGACACTTTTGCAAAAAGAGCAATTGGCGTCGTGAAAAATAAATATGAATAAGTTAAGGTCTTAACTTATATCAGAGTGGTCTAAGCTAACTTATGTATCGTATTGGCTTTTTTATTGGCACCCTGAAAGTTTGTGTGCCAGATGTGGGATCACCCATTGAGTTTGAGTTGTCAGAGCTGCTTCACAGCGCAGCGACATGTAATGAAATAGCAAGTTAAAGAAGATAACCGTATGGAAAGACCAAACACACTTAAGCCAATTTGGCTTGCAGGTAATGACGTTGAGCAAAAACGCGCTGAAATTAAAGCCTATTTCAATAACAGCTGGCAGCAGTATGAATCTTTATTTAGTAACATAAATAATGATGACGCCTTTTTCGTTAAAGCTGAGCGGCTGCGTCACCCGCTGATTTTTTATTACGGACACACCGCGTGCTTTTACATCAATAAACTGATGCTGGGTAAATACATTAACAAGCGTATTAATCCTCATATTGAGTCTACTTGTGCGGTGGGCGTGGATGAAATGTCTTGGGATGATTTAGATAGTAATAACTACGATTGGCCAAGCGTTGCGCAAGTGAAACAGTATCGTGATGAAGTGTGTGCGCTGATGAACAATCTTATCGATACCATGGAGCTAAGTTTACCCATCAGCCAAGATAGCTTGGCGTGGGTGGTGCTTATGGGCATCGAGCATGAGCGCATTCACCTTGAAACATCATCGGTCATTATCCGTATGCTGCCACTGCAAGATCTCACTTTACAACCCGGTTGGGAGCCGTGCAAAGAACACGGAAAAGCCCCTAATAACGCTTTGGTTGCGGTAAGCGGTGGTGACATTACCTTAGGTAAGCCCGAATCAAACCAAACCTATGGTTGGGATAATGAATATGGCCGTCTTGATGTTAGCGTGGATGACTTTAAAGCCAGCCAATATTTGGTATCAAACCAAGAATTTTTGGCCTTCGTTGAAGACGGAGGCTATCAAAAGCCAGAGCTGTGGAGCGAAGAAGGGCAGGCTTGGCTGGCCTCAACGCAGTCGAATATGCCGCGTTTTTGGTTAAAGAAGGCCGATGGCTACTGGCAGCGTAATCTTGGTGAAGAAATTCCATTGCCACTGAATTGGCCAGTCGAGGTGAACTACCTCGAAGCGAAAGCGTTTTGTAACTGGAAATCACAACAAAGCAGCGGCTATGTGCGTTTACCCACGGAAGCTGAGTGGCAGGTAATGCGCGATCAACTAGAGACGGATCTGACGACTTGGAGTGAAGCGCCGGGTAATATCAACCTAGAAGTGTGTGCCTCGAGTTGTCCTGTGAACCGTTTTGAGAACAAAGGTTTATTTGATGTCATTGGCAACGTTTGGCAGTGGACCGAGAGCCCAATAGACGCATACAATGGCTTTACAGTGCACCCATTGTACGATGACTTCTCTACGCCTACCTTTGATGGCAAACACAATTTGATTAAAGGTGGCTCTTGGATCTCGACCGGAAATGAAGCGGTAAGAGATTCGCGTTACGCCTTTAGACGTCACTTCTTCCAACATGCCGGGTTTAGGTACATTGAAACGGACTCACCTGAAGTACCAGTGCAAAAAGTCAGTTTGTGTGAGCAAGACCCTGAAGTGGCGTGCGATCTCAATACTCACTATGGCTCTGGGGTGATGAACTTTGCCAACCCGCTGCTTAATACCGTAGAAAAAGTGATGCGCCATTATCAAGGTAAAACCAGTAAAGCACTTGATTTAGGCTGCTCTGTTGGCCGAGCCAGTTTTGAGTTGGCTAAGCACTTTGAGCAGGTTGATGGCATCGACTTCACTGCGCGCAATATTCAGCATGCCCTTGCACTCAAAGAAGGCGAGCCAGTGCGTTTTGCTACGGAGCAAGAAGGGGAAATTGTCGACTTTCACGAAGTATCTATCGCCATGTTAGGTTTTACCGAACTGGCTGAGCGGATCCACTTCTGCCAAGGCGATGGTCATAACTTAAAACCGCAATTTAGTGGCTACGACTTAATTTTGTGCCACCGTTTGGTGGAATACCTCTATTCACCTAAAACCTTTATAAATCAAATCAAATCGCGCCTTAATCCAGGCGGTGTACTGGCCATTGGCAGCGCTTATCAGTGGGATAGCGAGCTGACCAAGTCAGAAAACTGGTTAGGTGGTTATAAGGTGAGCGGTGAAAATGTCACTGGTCGCGACGGTTTAGCCATTTTATTAGAAAACGATTTTGAGTTGATCGCGGAAGAAGAAGTGAGCTCTGCGATTGCCAAAAATGCCCGCAAGGTGGAGTTGGAGTTATGCCAGCTCACCTTATGGCGACTGAAATAATACCACTGATAATGCCAGCGATTATGCTGGCATTTTTACTTGAGAAGACCATGGAATTTGCATTACCCGAACACATAAAGTTTAGTCAATCGTTGCCAGGTCCAGTGGCTTTTAACCTCAGCGACTCTTGCGCGCAAGGAGTCACGCTTAGTGAGTTACTGGCGTTTAGAGGTGAGCAGCCCTTTGACAGCTCACTGGGTTATAATCCAGTGGCAGGTAGCGACCCCCTGAAAAGTGCAATACAGCAGTATCATTTACGCTCAACGGACACAGTGGCGGATCAGCAAGTCGTTTCCTTTACCGGAGCGCAAGAAGCCATTTACGCCGCTATGGCAAACTTGTTACAGCCAAACGATGAAGTGATAGTGTTTACGCCTTGTTACCCCTCTTTGCTGAACCTGCCGAAACGACTTGGCGCTAAAGTCCATGGTATTGCGCTGAGTGCAGAAAATAATTGGCAGTTTGATATTCAGCAAGTGGCTAAACTGGCCAATGCCCGCACAAAAATGATAGTGATCAATGCGCCTCATAATCCCACCGGGGCGACGCTAAATCGCGAGCAGCTAGAGCATTTACTGTGTATTGCTGAACAATGTGATGCTTATTTACTAAGCGATGAAGTGTCGGCACAAAACGCTAATGATGCGTGCATCCACAATGGTCAGTTTGTTACTTATACCAAATCTATTACGCTGGGTGTGTTGTCAAAAAGCCTAGGGCTTCCTGGGATCCGAGTTGGTTGGGCGATTTGTGGCAGTACTGAGCTTGCTCAGCAATTACTTAGTTGTAAAACCTATCTCAGTATCTGTGGCAGTGCCGTCGATGACATGTTGGCGGTAACGGCACTAGAACATAGCGATGTTATTTTGCGCCGCAATAGTGACATCATTGCTACCAACGTACAGTTAATGCAGCAGTTTGTGTCACGAAACCAAGACAAAGTAGACTGGGTTGCACCGGCGGCAGGTATGCTGAGCCTTTTGCAAGTCAAAGGAGTTAGCGATGGTAAAGCTTGGGCGAGGCGTTTTGCTCAGGAGCTGCAAACGCTACTCTTACCTGCGTCGTTATTTGCTTTAACTCATCAGCAGTATTTTCGTTTAGGCTTGGGTAAAGAAAACTTTGCCAGTGGACTCGAGCGATTACAGATATTCTTGCAGGATTAATCCTAGATTCAATCTAGTAGACTAAGCTTATACCTTCATGGTCAATCTGCGATGCCGCTTAGTCTACCTCCTAGGCGTCGTTGCAGGGTATGATGATTATTAATCTACGTGTGATGAGGAAGGAAGCAATGAGTAAGATACCAGCTTTATTTATGGGGCTACTATTAATGATGCTCACAGCCTGTGCGTCGATGGGAAGCGGCAGTAAAGCCGATAAACAACGGGCCATTTTGGATATGCGCAGTAACGTTTTAACGCAATTGTATCAACAAAAACCAGACACTCGCTCGCAAATAGCCGCCGCTCCCGGTTACGCCGTTTTTTCTAATGCCAACGTTAATTTATTGTTTGTCGCAGCAGGTACTGGATATGGTGTGGTGCACAATAATACCACTGGTGGCAATACCTAC
The DNA here is from genome assembly GCF_048515945.1 of Pseudoalteromonas 'SMAR'. Taxonomy (NCBI): domain Bacteria; kingdom Pseudomonadati; phylum Pseudomonadota; class Gammaproteobacteria; order Alteromonadales; family Pseudoalteromonadaceae; genus Pseudoalteromonas; species Pseudoalteromonas 'SMAR'. Next base: position 36,464 of record NZ_JBLWMW010000028.1, on the reverse strand, counting down.
ATGAATATGGCTGAGGGAGGGGTTGGCCTTGGTGTAGGTGTTAAAGATTATCGCATTGTGATGGTGTTCCATAGCCAAGATGCCATGTCACAGTTTATTAATTCTGGCTGGACCTTTGGTGGTAATGCCGATGCCGCAGCCAAAGCCGCCAAAAAAGGTGCTTCCGTTGAAGGTGAAGCGTATTATGGTGACGTAACGGTTTATACTTTTACTGAAAGCGGTCTGGCCTTACAAGCCACCATTAAGGGCACTAAATTCTGGCAAGACAAAGAGTTAAACTAATCGCGAATGAGCATTGGCACTGACGCCTACCAAGCGCACTCTTTGACCAGTTCAAACCAAGGGCTGCTAAAGCGTTTGGTTTGAACTTGCGCTTGTGGCAAATCAACGGCCACCTGCATTGGTTTGGCAAAATAGCGATAAATGATGGCGCGCATCTTATCGCTTTGCAGCTGTTTAAATGCGCTCTGCAATTGCGCTTTGTGCTCAGCCGTCAGGGTGTCGCCTTTGTGATAAGCATATCCTGCCTCAAGCCAGTGTAACAGCGCTTGCTTAGCATTATTAGGAAACGCCTCGGTTAACGTAGCTGTTGGTCCATATAGGCGGTCGTAATTGAGCCGCTGCTCTTGTACTAAAAATACCAGCAGTAAATTCAGTCCGGCAGAAATCTGGCCAGCACGCTTATCTATTGCTTGGTAGCGACTCAAAGCGCTACGAAAGTAGCGCTCTGCAGCGACCACTCTGCCTTCGTCCAAAGCTAAGTAACCGAGATTACTCTCTATCATGGCAACGACATTGGGCAAGGCCAGTTTAATGGCAAGGCTATGGCTTTTGTCATATAAATTGCGAGCTTGTTCATAATCGTTTTGGCTTCTCGCTAATAGCGCCATGCTATTACTCAAGGTGAGGCGTTGACGGTCACTCTCGGCGTAGCGAAAGGCGCATTGAAAGCTGAGTTTGGCATCGGGTAAATATTCTTCATGGCGCAGCCAAATCCCAAGTGCACTCATGACTGTAGTGAGCTTTTGCTGGAAGTAATTGCTGTGATGATGGCTAAACACAGCATCTATGGACTGGTATAGGCGATCATATTGTGCGGTGGGAACGGCAGCTCTGGCATTAATTAAGTGCCAACGAATAAACAGAGCAGCAGAGGCTTGTTGGAGCCCATTTATACTGTCTAAGATGGTGATGGATTGGGCAGGGTTGACGGTCAAATAGTCACTGGCTTCATCCAGCTTTTTAGCCATGTCAGACAGTTGACTGGCGTGACTAAGCGTACAAAAACTACAAACCAACAGTATAATAAGAACTAGCCGCAACGATACTTCCTCGACAGTGGATCCCCTTGATTTAATTGTAGCGCTGGCGGGTGTTTAATTCAAAGTATTTGGTCTCAACAAGGAGGGTGCTCAACGTTTACCGTCGGGGTAAGTGCTTAGCAATTGCACTTAGCAAGACGTGTAATTCAACCGGTTTGGCAACGTAATCATCAAATCCCACTCGTTCATACAAGGCTTTGTCTTCAGCAAAAGCATTGGCGGTGAGTGCGATGATAGTGAGGCTTTGCTGAAGCGCTTTAATTTTTTTACACGCCTCGACGCCATCTAGCTCTGGCATTTGAATATCCATCAAAATCAGATCTGGCGTTTGCTGTTGGCAAAAAGTAACGGCTTCAACCCCATTATTGGCGATGCTAATGTGAGCGCCCGCTTTGCTTAGCATGGTACGTACCACTAGCTGGTTAATTGGATTGTCCTCCGCTAATAAAACACGCACTCCAGATAGGTCGATTTCCTCCAGGGGTTGTGCTGTTGAGTTGCTGTTTTGCTCAGTGGCTGTGAGTGGGAGCTCAACGGTGAAGCGAGTGCCTTTACCTTCTTCACTGGTCACATTGATTGTGCCTTGCATCAGATCAACCAAGGATTTGGTAATAGATAACCCCAGTCCTGTACCACCGAATTTACGAGTGGTAGAAGAGTCCGCCTGCTCGAAACGTGAAAACAGCTTTTTCAATGCCTGTTGGCTCATGCCAATGCCACTGTCTTCTACCACTAATACCAGGCCTGTTTGTTTAGGCTGCGCGGCGATGGTGGCTTTGACACTGCCTGAGTGAGTAAACTTAACGGCATTCGACAGCAAATTAAGCAATATTTGCCTCACTCGCACTTCATCGCCTAGCCAATGTAGCTGCTCTAGTTTAAGTTCGATGCGAAATTTTAACTGTTTGTTGTTAGCCAGTACTGCAAATTCAGAGCGTAAGTGCTCTACTAACACCGCAATATTAAAGGGTTGCTGCTCCAACTTAATTTTTCCCGCTTCAATTTTAGAGTAATCGAGAATGTCGTTAATAATGATGTTTAATGATTTGATGGAGTAAATGGCTTTATCAACAAGGTTACTGCTGCTGTCGCTGAGTGATTCTGACTTCAATAATTGCAAGGTGCCATAGAGGCCATTCATGGGAGTGCGAATTTCATGGCTCATATTAGCCAGAAATTCTGCTTTGGCCTGAGCCGCCTGCTCTGCGGCCTCTTTGGCTTGCGACAACTCTTGCTCTCGCGCAATTTGCTCGGTTAAGTCAAACGCAATGCCTAAAAACCCGTCTATTTCACCTTGCTCATCGGTGAGCGCGGTGACGTTCAATCGAACCTGAACGTGCTTGCCAGACTTAGTGATATAGGTCCAGCGATTAGTATCGACTACCCCTAGTTTTGCCTTTGCTACAAAGCTATCAAAGCCTGGCGTGATAGTAGTACCAAGCTCGGCACTGAGCTGCTGTGCTCTGGCTATCACCTCTTGCTCAAGATGGAAGATGGCAGGGGTTGTTTTGCCAATGACCTCAGCTTGACTATAGCCCAACAGCTTTTCCGCTGCTGGGTTAAATTGGCTGATGGTGCCATCAGGATCCGCGGCAATGATGGCGTATCCCGAGTTTTCTACGATACTGGTTTGCAACTGGTTGTACTTAACCACTTCTTGGGTGCGGTCTTTCACCTCTTGCTCTAAGCGGGTGTTCATGGCACTGAGTGCTCTGGCTTTTTCGGCTTCATCTTGGCGCCTTTGTTGACGCACTAATCGGCGGCGGCCAACAGCATAAACGCCAATAAAGGTTAGACATGCCAGTAGCATCGATACGGTGACTGCAACATTAAGAATGGCTTGAGAGTGGTTTAAGTTAAGGTTGCGAATAAATTGCGAATTAGGCCAAATTTCAATTTTCCAAGTACGGCCAAAAAGGTTGCTGGTGACATTGACCGCCAGAGCCGTGTGATCTTCGCCTGCAATTAAGCTTTGATAAAAAGGCATGGCTTTTTCGGAGGAGGTGACATCTGAAATTTGAATCGATATGTCTTGTTTTAACGCCAATAAGGTCGATAACACTTCGTTGATTAACAAGGGGGAATAACTCCAACCGAGTAAATTATCGAGGCGGCCTTGCACTTGCTCCGGTGCTTTAGGTGAGTGGTATATTGGCGCCAAGATTAAAAAACCGTATTTTACTTTGTCGTTGGCTTGTACCAGGGTGATTGGGGCCGTGAGTCGTGGCTCATTGTTTTTTGCCGCCTCCAGAGCGGCAAAGCGGCGACTTGCTTCAGAGCCAATATCTAAGCCCACAGCCTCATAATTATTCACCTCAGGTTCGATGTATTGAATGATAAAGTGACTACTTTGCGGTTGCTTTAAGGTACGAATGTCAAAGGCGTTATCGGGGCGCTCAGCCGCTGCTACGGCTAAAAATGACTGGAGTTCTTGTGACTCCACATATTTTACCATGCCCACTCCACGAGCCCCTGGGTACGCTGCGGCAAAATCAAAGGTGTCCATGTAGCGCTGCATGGCGGTGTAATCGAATTGGGCGTCGCGTTTAGCGTGCACTGCTGAACGTAAACCTAAGATCCCATACCAATACAGGTTTACTCGCTCAGTGACCGACTCATTGACTTGATCTAGGCGATTATAAAGGGCGGCATAGAGTTTTTCTTGTCGTAAGCTTTGTTCATGATGATATAAAAAAGCACCATAAGTGAGTCCTGCAAGCAACACAATAAGGGCGGCAATTAGCGGCACTATTTTGTTGCTAAGACAGTTACTTAATGATGGATGAAGCACACAGTCATTCCTACGACTAATTCTGTGTTAATAGAGTAGTGTAGTTAGCGCGTAAATCCCAGCAATGATTATGGTAAAATGAAAAAACAGCTGTTATTGCACAGTGTTAGCATCTTATTTGCGGGGCAGGCCACAAGAGCCAGTCATATATGACCGTATTGCTCAACAAGGATTGCTTGACTAAGCTTAAAGTTATTCAGCTCAACTTATTTTTTGCCATGTGGTTTATTTTCTTATTGCTGATAACGCTTAGTGTTACTTCGAGTGCCGATGATACCAAGTCAGTAGTTATCGCTGGCGATAATTGGTGCCCAGTGAATTGCTCAGAAAATGACAGCAACCCCGGTTTTATGATTGAGGTGGCCAGCGAAGCATTAGCGATATCAGGCTATGAAGTGCGCTATATAGAAATGCCGTGGATGCGGGCAATACATCAAGCCCGCGCGGGGAAAGTGGATGCCATTGTTGGGGCGTTTAGTGGTGATGCACCCGACTTTCATTTCCCTAAGGTGCCCATTTTACAGCTGAGCCCTAATACTTTGTTTACCCTTAAAGAAAACGACTGGCGCTATAAAAACCAGCAGTCATTAGCCAAAGTTCAGCTTGGCGCCGTACGTGGCTATGATTATGGCACCCTGCTTAATGCTTACATCAAGTCGCACCAAGGCGGTGAGCGTAGCAAGGTGACCTTATTATCGGGTGATAATGTAGTAAGACGCAGTTTAAACTTGCTGCTCAGCGGCCGCATTGATGTTTATGTTGATGCTGGGCCGGTGGTCTGGTATCAAGCAAAGCGGTTAGGGGTTGTTGATCAGTTACAAACGGTGGGATCAATTAGCCCACTAGAACCGGCATATATCGCTTTTTCTCCTACCAATCAAAACAGTGAAGCGCTGCAGCTGGCACTTGATTTGGGAGTGTTAAGGTTAAAACTGGACGGTCGCTTAGATGAAATTGCGCAGAAGTACGCCATCAAACCTGAGTTTTATCGTTAGCGGTTAGCAGCGATTGAGGGCAAAATTTGCCACCTCTAAGGTATTTTGGTTAGGCCTTTTTATGGGCCACTAGCGTATGAAGCAAATAGTGAAACAGTGGCGGTGGATAAATTTCATTCTATCGACTAGGCTTTAACACTCTCCTTTAAAGAAAATAGTTATGGCGAAAGCGTTTGGCTTAATACCGGTTATTTGTATATTTTCTGTTTTGGTGTTTAACACCAGCTACGCGCAAGTTCCTCTATTAACAAACGAATATTCAGTGCAAACGTACAGTGCTGAAGAGGGCTTCGTCTCTTCCGAAATTTACTCTATTGTTCAAGATCATCCCGGACGAATTTGGTTTGGTACCGCAGAGAATGGCGTTATGCGATACGACGGTACCGCGGTGAAACTATTTGAGTTCGACAGCACAGATCCCAATAGCCTGCCTCACAACGACGCGGGAAACTTGATGCTTGCAAGGAGTGGCAAAATTTGGATAGGTACATGGGGAGGCGGGGCCAGCCAATACGACCCTAAAACCGGCATTTTCAACAATTACTTGCACGAGCCATCGCGTGACGACTCCCTCTCTGCTAACCGAGTGCAATCCTTTTACCAAGATCAAGATGGCCATATTTGGCTTGGGACCTATGACCAAGGGCTTAATCGCTTCTTAGGGAATAACCGTTTTAAACGTCTATTGAAAGCAACCGACAATACACCAGGGGTCTCACATAACCGCATTTGGGACATAGAAGGCCACGATAACCAGCATCTGTGGGTGGCCACCAGTTATGGCTTAAACTTAGTTAACAAAGAAAGCGGGCACGCTCGCTACTTTTTCCCCGAGCCCAGTAATAAAACTCCAACTGGTGGCAATGAGATCCGTCATATACTAAAAACCCGTGATGGCAGCATGTATATTGGTACGCAACAAGGGCCTTTTGCTTTTAATCAAGTAAGCGGTCAGTTTAGCCCATTAGGCAGGGTAACACCTGAAGCATTAGGGCAAGTCAATTCGATGATTGAAGATCACGCTGGGTTTATATGGTTTGTTACCAGCAATGGTGTGTATCGTTATAACCCCGCAGAAAATCATATAAAACGCTTAGATCTCGAGCATAACAAAGGTTTGCGGATCATTTTTGAGGATCGAGCCAAAACACTTTGGGTCACTAATGAAGTGCATGGCATCTTCAAGCTTGTACCACACCGTCAGTTTAAGTCGTTGCAAGATGCCAGATTAACCGCCCCCAATGGCATTGCTGCGGATAAAAATGGCGATGTAATTATTGCTAACTCCAAGTCACAAATTTTTAAGTGGCAAGTTGAACAGCAGCAATTGATGCCCCTATATGAAGCAATTTTTACCCCAAAAGCTGGCTTTGATCCGAACCGGTTACTGGAAAGCCCTGTGGTGTATTTAGAAAACAGCACAACCTTGTGGGTAGCGCAGGATGAAGGGTTGGCTAGAGTGGACCTTACCTCAGAGGCCGTAGAGTTAATCCATTACCCTAGCGAACAACCAGGATATCAAGAATTTAGAGAAATTCGGGCGTTAAGCAGCGACAACAGCGGAAGGTTGTGGATAGGGACGTATAAACATGGCATTTATGTTTACGACCATAGCAACAAGGTGTTCCAGCGCTTGAATAAAGACCAAGGGTTAACCCACCCTGAGGTGTTAAAAATATTCCGAGATAACCAGGGCACTATGTGGGTGGGGACTGGCAGCGGAGTTAGTCGTTGGCAAGAACAAACGCAGCGGTTTGTTGCCTTTAAAGAAGACAAATACAACAGCAAAAGCCTTTTGGGAAGTTTAGTTCAGGATATTCACCAGTCTAAAGAGGGAAAAATATGGATTGCAACGCAAAAAGGCTTAAATCAATACTTACCTGAACAGCAAGGGTTTCAACACACCAATGAAAAGGATGGCTTACCAACCACTTTGATCCGAGCTGTGGCAGATGACGAGCAGGGCAACCTGTGGCTCACCACTAATAAAGGAGTGTCTAAGTATTCGCCAGACACGCAAACGGTGAAGAACTTTGATAGTCACGATGGTCTTTTAGGCTTGAATTACTACCCCGGTAGCTTAGTGATGGCCAAAAACAATACTTTGTTTACCAGTAGCCAACGCGGCATTGAGTACTTTAGCGCCGATGATATCCGCACCGACAATTTTAACCCCAATGTTATTTTAACGGGCTTTAATGTCATGGGAGAGCCGAAAAAGCTCGATAAACCGTACGCTTATGTTACTGATATTCAACTGTCATACCTTGATTATGTATTCTCGGTAGAATTTGCCGTTTTAGACTTTATTGCACCGAATAAAAATCTTTATGCCTACAAACTCGAGGGCTATGACGAGCAATGGATTGATATTGAAAACCGCAATAGCGTTTCATTTACCAATCTCGATGGTGGTTCTTATACCTTATTAGTTAAGGCTACAAATAGTAATGGCCAGTGGAGTGATAACCTACTCAAGCTTAACCTGCACGTTGCGCCTCCCATGTGGCAAACCTGGTGGGCATACACACTGTATACCCTGATACTATCGGGGCTTATTTTTCTGACTATTTACTTAAAAACGCGATTGCAAAAGAATGAGATTAACAGACAAAAACAATTTGTGACTAAGCTTGAGCAACAAGTTTCTGAGAAAACCGCTTCGTTAGAAAATCAAGCCAGAGAGTTGGCCACAGCGCTTGAACAAGCCAACGCGGCGACCCAGTTAAAGTCGGAATTTTTGGCCAACATGAGTCACGAAATCCGTACGCCGATGAATGGCGTGATTGGCATGCTCAACCTGTTGAAGTCTACAGCACTCAATGGTGAGCAAGCCCATGCCGTTGAGGTGGCTAATGCCAGTGCCAACTCATTACTGACGTTAATTAACGACATTTTAGATTTTTCTAAAATTGAAGCGGATAAGCTTGAATTAGAGCACCTTGAGTTTGAATTACGCGAGCTAATTGAGCTGTTGGTCGAGTCGTTAGCGCTCAGTGCGCACAGTAAAGGGGTAGAGGTGGTGCTCGACCTAGCAGAGCTAAAAGACGTTAAAGTGAAGTCTGATCCTGGGCGTATTCGACAAATTTTAAGTAATATTCTCAGCAATGCCATCAAGTTTACCGAGCAAGGTGAAATCGTAATAACCGCGCATTTACAGCCAGCAAAACAGCCGGGGTATGCTTATTTTCATTGCCAAATTCAAGACACGGGTATTGGTATCCCGCAACAGAAACAGGCCATTCTGTTTGATGCTTTTAGCCAAGTGGATGCCTCAACAACACGAAAATATGGCGGTACTGGGTTGGGGTTAAGTATCACCAAACGCCTCTGCCAACTACTTCAGGGAGATATTGACGTCATCAGTGAGGTAGGGGTAGGAAGCTCCTTTACGGTTACCTGTTTAGTGGAAGTCATATCAAGCGGTGAAGGTAAAGATCTCTGCCTCGAAGATCTTGGCCTAAAGGTGTTGTTAGTTGATGCTAATAGCGCAAACACAGCGGCTATCAAAAAGCAGCTGCAGTGCTGGGGTGTAGCAGTTACGACCACTCATGACTTGCAAGCGGCCGAGGAAATGTTGCAAGCCAGTACCTTAACACAGCAGCATGACTATAATTTAGTGCTCTTTACTGATGACCAAAAAACACCAAGCACTAAATTAACAGAGCAGCTGCAAAAGCAACTGCCTAGCCCGCAAACAAAGTGGGTCATGATGGTGCCAATGAGTGAACACGATAGCAAACACAAAATGCGAGCGGCTCATTTAGACGCATACATCTATAAGCCCATTACCCAGGCGGCACTTGTTAAGTCATTATCAATGGCGTGCGCGGAAGTTGAAACGCGGCTGCAAAAACACAATGCCACCGCGTTGGCTGTGGAAGCTGACTCAAGCCCTGCTGAAGCGAAAGACTGGAAAGAGAAATTACATGTGCTGTTAGTAGAAGACAATAAAGTTAATCAGCTGGTGGCGCTCAAATTACTTGGCAATCATGGCATTAAAACACAGGTTGCTGAAAATGGTGTACAAGCCATAGAGGCCCTAAAACAGCATGTTAACTCAGAGCCGTTTACCTTAGTCTTAATGGATTGCCAAATGCCCGAACTCGATGGCTACCAAGCTACCCAAGCCATCCGCTCTGGTGAGGCCGGTCAGAACAACGTAGAGCTGCCAATTATCGCCATGACAGCCAACGCCATGCAAGGTGATAAACAAAAATGCTTAAGCGCTGGTATGAACGATTACATTACCAAACCCATTGTTGAACAAGAGGTTATTGATAAGCTGCAACAGTGGGTTGATAAATAACCAAAGTGCTTTCTCATTAGTGATATAGGTATACACTGTCTATTTTTTTACAACCAGAACATTATCAATAATGAACAGGGGGCTTGGCTCTAAGAAAACCATACTGGGTTAGACTTCATCAAAGCTTGCATATCGCTCAGCGAGAAAATCGATCAGAGCTCGAACGGCAGGAAGCAGTCCTCTTCGAGATGGATAAACGATATGAATTATCTCTGGGGGGCTCTCCAATCATCAAGCAGGTGTAGCAAGGTGCCCTTTCGGATTTCTTCACTTACCATCAAGTGTGGTAGCTGAACTACGCCATTACCAGCCAATGCAGCATTGCGAAGTGCAACCATATCGGTTGTGATAAAACGGGGCTTAAATGGCACCTCAATCAACTTTCCTTTTGGACACGTCCAGCACCAGCTGAAAGAATACTGAGGTAAACCCACAGCTAAGCTAGGCCATTGCTGTAACTCAGTAAGGTGCTGAGGTTGGCCGAATTGTTCTACTAATTTGGGACTTGCGACGAGGCTTAAACTGCGTTCAGATAAAACCCGCATGATCAAATCGCTGTTTTCAATAGGAGGTGGACGTACTCGGATCGCAATATCTACCCCCTCAGAAATGACATCAACGCGACGATTTGATGCTTCAAGGTTTATATTTACTTCGGGATAAAGCGCCATAAATTCACCTAACATGCAACCAATATGAGCATGGAGCAAAGCAATTGGGCAGGTTAATTTGATCGTGCCTCTAGGCGCTGACTTTAGAGAATCAATAGCATTTTGAGCAGACTCGGCTTCAACTAGCATGGCTTTACAATGTTGAAAGTATACTTGACCAACCTCAGTGAGCTGGAAGCTTCTTGTTGAGCGGTAAATAAGCTTGGTATCGAGTCTGCTCTCTAATTCGGCAACACGACGACTCAATTTCGATTTGGGTATCCCTAATGCTCTACCCGCCGCGGCAAAACCACCATTCTCAACGGATTTCACAAAATAGTAGAGATCATTAAGATCTTGCATTTCATTGTCCTATTTATAGAACTTACTACTTCATTTTAGCTATCTACTGCACAATTAAGCAATATATTAGGCTTAAAGCAGTTAAATTCTCGACCACTAAGCTCTCGGTGTGATTTTGGCAACTAAGCAACGGATTGAGACTTAACCTCAGGATAAAACCTAAGCGCTAGAGTTTGCAAGCTTATAAACCCCCTAAAAATAGGCGTTCACGAGCAAGTAAGCAGGCGGGGATTTAGCCACTTTTTCTTTAACTTTATAACTTTGGAGAAGACAGATGAGCTTTAAATACAATAGATTAGATAAAGATAATGCAGCCGTTCTTTTGGTAGATCATCAAGCGGGATTATTATCTCTAGTTCGTGATATTGAACCCGATAAATTCAAAAATAACGTCTTGGCTTTAGCCGATTTAGCCAAGTATTTTAACCTTCCAACCATCTTAACTACCAGCTTTGAAACTGGACCCAACGGACCTTTGGTACCAGAGTTAAAAGAAATATTCCCTGACGCACCTTATATTGCAAGACCCGGACAGATTAATGCTTGGGACAACGAAGAATTTCTGGCTGCTGTTAAAGCAACAGGAAAGAAGCAGTTAATTATTGCTGGTGTTGTAACTGAGGTGTGCGTAGCATTTCCGGTCCTCTCTGCGCTTGAGGAAGGGTTTGAAGTATTTGTCGTTACTGATGCTTCAGGAACGTTTAATCCTATGACTAGAGATGCAGCCTGGGAGCGTATGTCACAAGCCGGTGCTCAAATGATGACATGGTTTGGTACTGCTTGTGATTTGCATCGTGATTGGCGTAATGATATTGAGGGGCTAGGAGCTTTATTCTCAAACCACATTCCTGACTATAGAAATTTAATCACCAGCTATACTACTCTAACAAGTAACGATTAGTAGGTTATACACTTGTCTTACTTAATGAGCGGGAACTACCGCTCATTAAACAATCAATCAAAGGGGGAGTGCGCCATGAGTAATTTATCAACTTCTTTAGAGCAAGACTGCACTGTTACTGATGGCTGCAGTGCGCTTAAACTGGTGCTAACGCCAAAAGACAAAGAGCTAGGTGGTTTTACGGTGCGGCGCAGTATTCCTGTTAAAGCGTGTCGTAGTATTGGCCCATGGGTATTCTTTGATCACATGGGGCCTGCGCAATTTGCCAAAGGGCAAGGGGTGGACGTTAGGCCCCATCCACATATCGGCTTAGCCACGGTTACTTACCTGTTTGAGGGGGAAATGTTGCACCGCGACTCACTCGGCACAGAGCAAGTGATCACCCCTGGTGCTGTGAACCTGATGGTGGCAGGGCGTGGCATTGTTCATTCCGAGCGGCAAAGAGAAGAAATAAAAGCAGCACCGCAACGCATGCATGGACTACAACTGTGGTTAGCATTACCAGAGCATGAAGAGCAGTGTGAGCCAGACTTTCTCCACTACCCTGGAAGTGCCATCCCAAGCACCGTAGAGCATGGTGTGGCCATCAAAGTGTTGATAGGTTCCGCTTATGGGATTACTTCCCCAGTAAAAACCTTTTCCGAGACTCTTTATCTCGAAGCTCGTCTGCAAGCAGGACAAACACTAACACTGCCAGAAACCGACGAATTAGGCGTGTACGTTGTTAAAGGTAAACTCACCAGCAAAGACACCCAACTCAACGAGCACACCATGGCCGTATTTGCTCATGAAGCGAGTATTCAAGTGACAGCACAAAGTGACACCATCTTAGCCATTATCGGTGGCCACTCAGTAGGTAAACGCTACATGGACTGGAATTTTGTTGCCAGCGACAAAGTATTAATCGATAAAGCCAAACAAGACTGGCAAGCCGGTCACTTCGCCAAGGTGCCCAATGATGACCAAGAGTTTATTCCTTTGCCGACATAGTGATTGTTGCTATTTGCTTTAATCGGTTTGCGCAATTGCCAACCGCGGCAAGGGAATTCAACCTAAGGTAAATAGGCCTTTAAAATCAGATGTGGTCACAATGTGGGCATTTTGTGGATGGAAAGTGGATGTTTGACCCCAAAAGGTTCCCCGAACTGGTGGGTAAAGAAAAACCCTAAGTTATTGATTTTAATCGTAACTTAGGGTTTCTTGGTATTGGTGGAGCTGGGGGGATTTGAACCCCCGTCCAGAAAACCTCGACCTTCGGTCCTACATGTTTAGTATCGTCTATTGGTTAACCTTTAAAGCTCGGACGAACACGATCAGTAAAGGCGAGGCCGCTTAGTTTTAGCCCTTCAACCCCGGCCAGGGTTTCCGTAGCGAGTCCGTGTAGGGTGACACTTCAGAACCGGGTCCACAGACATACACCGGAGAAGTGCTAGCGGGCTATTATGCCGCTAGAGCGTAGTTATCGTCGTTTGCGATTACTTTAAAATGCGGCTTTTTTACGAGGCCAACCGCACCTCGACATGCACCTCAGGCTTCATGAATCCTGTCGAATCCTAATCAGCCCCTGAATAAATTCAGTAATTGTTAGCTTTGTTGAATCATTTGCTAACTATGTTTTCATTATACATGGGAACAATGGCATTACAATGGCTTATCACGGTATTTAATAGTTGTTGGGCTTGTTTGCTTACTTTCTCAACGACTATTCATGGAGTTAAGTGTCGGGCGTTTGCTGTGGCTGCTGTATGGGTTGATAAAGGCCAACACTAAGGGGAAGTATTGTTGAGTAAAGTGGCATAAAAGTGGTTGACGATATGTTATCACTGCAGTAGCACTTGCTTACATTGCTGACTTTTATTGGTCTATAAGTGGCTAAAAATGGGGAATAAGTCTTTAGTGTGAATATTCTAATTTCTATCTGTGGGGGCTAAAGGGTTTTTGTTGGCTGCCGATAACTATAGCAATAATAATAAGTTGAGCTAATTGTGCAGGAATTCGTTTACATTCATTTATAATTTGTAGCGATTAAGGTAAGGTTAAGCTTAACAAGCTGTTTAAGTTGTGCTCAAATAAAGCATCTGCGCATTTTGTCAATTAAACATAAGAATAATAACTTAATGCTTTTTTTGTAGGATTTATGAATGTCGTTATTTCGTTTTGATGAGGATGAAGGCTACGTTTACTTGCTTTCTCATCCAATAGAATCCGGTTTTCCGGCGAGTGCGTCTCAATTGGTTGAGATGATCGAGGGCTCGCCGTATGCGGATTTTGAAATCATTCATGCCAATATTGGTCAGCTTTTTACTGAAAGTGATGATCCTAAGCAAGATTCGTTAATTGTTGCCAGGGCCATTGATGCTGAGATCACTATAAAAATTGAAGAAGGCAATATGTTGGCTGAAGCGCGCATTTGCACCGCTAAAGGTGGCAAAATGGTGTGCATGGATAGGGCCAAGCAGGCACTTCGAAAAGCGGGGATCAAAAAAGGGGTCAGCGCCAAAGCACTCGATAACCTTTTGGGCCAACAGTTAGAATTACCTGCAGGCCATACTTACAGTGGGATTGTAGCCACCGGTCAGCGCGCAAAAGACGGTAGCGATGCGAAATTTGTGCGGTTATGCATGACAGCGCAAGATAGAGTGTTAAGCCCGCAAGCGGCCAGCGGCGGTAAAGTCGATATGCGTAACTTAGGCGCTATTATTACCGTTAAGCCTGGCAGCCCACTGATGAAAAAAGTACCACCTACCGAAGGCGAGCCAGGTTACACCGTTTTTGGCGATCCCATTGAAGCGAAACCAGGTAAAGATGCGGCTCTTGAAGTGTCTGAGGGCACGAAGTTAGACCCAGATGATGTAAACCTACTTATTGCAGACGCCAAAGGCGTACCTGTGGCCATTCCTCGCGGTATCCGCGTAGACGACGTGCTGTGTTACGACAACATTGATGTGACCACCGGTCATGTTGAGTTTGACGGCAGCGTCATCGTCAGCGGTGACATTAAAGACGGCATGCGCGTCAAAGCCTCTGGCGATATTACCGTAATTGGCTTTGTGGAGTCAGCAGAAATAGAAAGTAATGGCGCCATTACCGTGATGCTTGGAGCTATTGGCCGTAAGCGTGTTGAGGGTGAGCCGTTTTCGTGCAGTATTAAATCCAAACGTTCGGTGTCTTTGGGTTACGCCCAGTACTGCCATGTGGAAAGTGAGCAAGATATTCTCATTGAACGCCAAGCCCTGCATTGCGATCTGGCTTCTAAGCGTTTGATAAAAATTGGTAAGGGTGACAAACCACGAGGCAAGCTTATCGGCGGGAATATTCTCGATGCCATGCGCATTGAAGCCGGTGAAATTGGTGCGCCATCGGGCACCAAGACGCGCATTGCCATTGCCCAAGACTGGGATTCATTGCACGAAAAGTACCGTGAATTTGCTGAATTAGAAAGGGTGCTGGCTAGAAAAGCCATCGATATTAAGCAAGCAAAAAATAAAGCTGAAGCCTCAGCGCCTTCAGCTAAGCGCGACGCTTATTTAGCTAGGTTGCAAAGCAGTGAAACTCAAGTGAGCAAACACTATGCTCGCAACCAGCGCAACATGCGTTTAGTGCAGCAAAAAATTCAGCGCTTAGCGCGTTTAAGCCGGGTAACAGTGAATGAGCTGCTGCACCCGGGTACCGAAGTGACCATCGCGAAAGACAAAAAGCAATTTTCGCGAATTTACCCGCCTAACCATGTCAAATTACATGAGGGTAAAATTACTCAACAGTTCACTACTGTACAAGCTGCAGAGACAGCTTAGGCTGGCTCTGCAACCATCCTTACTTACCTAAGTGCTTGTTCGATTCGAGGGGGCAAGTTTGCTGATTATTGCGTTAGAAAATTATGATTTCAAACAGCTAAACAGTAAATTTCTTACCCAGTGAACGACATTTTTTCGCTTATAATTGAGCCGATAAAAAAGCAAAGTAATATTTACTCACTTGCTTGTTCGGGTTCATCATCGTTCTGTGGCAACGGCCAGCCACCTAGTGCTTGCCACTTATTGACGATATAACAAAATAGCTCGGCGGTGCGTTCGGTATCGTACAGCGCGCTGTGGGCTTGGCTATTATCAAACTCAATGCCAGCTGTGCGACATGCTTTAGCTAATACCGTTTGGCCTAATGCTAATCCCGCTAAAGAAGTGGTATCAAAGCTCACAAAAGGGTGAAATGGCGTACGTTTAATTTTATTGCGCTCAATGGCGGCGTTTAAAAAGCCATGGTCAAATGCGGCATTGTGCGCGACCACCACAGAGCGGGTACAACCTGCTGCTTTTTGTGCCTTTCTGACTGCTTTACAGATTTCTTTGATGGCATCGCCTTCGGCCACAGCGCCACGCAGTGGAGAGTGCGGATCAATACCATTAAACTCGATAGCAGATTGTTCTATATTGGCGCCCTCGAACGGCTCAACATGAAAGTGTACGGTCTGATCTAAACTGAGAATGCCATTGTCGTCCATTTTTAACATAGTGACGGCAATTTCGAGTAAAGCGTCGGTATCTTTATTAAAGCCTGCGGTTTCCACGTCGATAACTACAGGAAAGAAGCCGCGGAAGCGTTTTGAAAATAGCGTTTGCTCAGTATCAGACATAATCTTCTTGGTTTATGAAATTGAGCGGCCTATTATACTGATACGCCGCCAAGATGCGAGGGCTGGCTAAATTGCTTTTGGTATATTTATTGCTTCGAATATGCGGTAAATGGCTTTAACAATAGCAGTCATCAAGCTAGCGTCGCTGTGCGGCTATAAACGTAGTGGAGTATCAAGTGAGAATGTTCAAATTATCAATAGTTTGGCTTGGCGTATTGGCATCAGGGGTCAGTATCAATGCCGATGCCGCGATGCGGCAATATGCTGCCGATGCTGATACTTCGCACTGGAATGTCGATAAAACCAGCCGCTTAAGTTGCGCTCTCAACCACGAAGTGCCTTATTACGGCGAGGCGATATTCTCAGCTAATGCCAGTAAAAATAAAAACCTCACGTTTAACCTCGACATGATGATCCGCCCTGAGACGTACGATTTTGCCGGCCTTGAGTCGGTTCCGCCGGCGTGGCGAGCGGGCAAGCCAGCACGTAAAATTGGCCAAATGAAACTACTGAAAAAGTTTGATGGGGAACTGACCAACGACGTGGCTTGGGAGTTACTAAGTGAGCTGGAGAAAGGCTTTTTTCCGACGTTTTATTACCAAGATTGGCAAAACGATGTTGACCGCATTGCGGTGTCTTTGTCGTCGGTGAATTTTAAACAGGCCTATTGGGCCTTTTTACAGTGCCGCGATAACTTGCTACCGTTTAGCTTTGAAGACATCGCCTTTACCGTGATGAATTATAAAAAGAACTCCAGTGAGCTGACGAAGTCGTCACGTAAACGCCTCGATATGATTGGCGAATACCTCAATAACGATCCTAATATTGAACAAATTTATATCTCGGCGTACAGCGACAGCTATGGCGGTCGTAATAGCAACTTGGTATTGTCAAAAAAGCGGGCTGAAGCCATTAAAGCGTATATGGCAGAGCTTGGCGTTGCAGAAAACAAAATCATCACCGATGGCTTTGGCGAAAAACGCCATATTGCCACCAATGAAAACGCCATTGGTCGCGGCAAAAACCGTCGCGTAGTGATCCAAATATCGAAGCCTTAACAATGAAAAAAACCACGGCTGAGTTCAACTCATTCAGCGAGTTTTACCCTTACTACCTTGCTGAGCATAAAAATAAAACCTGTCGGCGATTGCATTTTATCGGTTCTACCTTGGTGCTGGCCATTTTATTGTACGCCTTGCTGACACAGCAATGGCAACTGCTTTGGCTGTTACCGCTGGCAGGTTACGGTTTTGCTTGGCTGGGACACTTTTTCTTTGAAAAAAATAAACCGGCCACCTTCAAGCACCCGTTTTATAGTCTCTGGGGAGACTGGGTGATGTATAAAGACATACTCCGTGGCAAAGTGCCTTGGTAACAAGGGATTTAACGTATTTTTATGGCAGTAAAAAGGCTTGCAATGGCGCTGTTTTGTCTCATGCTGGTTGCTTGTCAGCATGTTGGTGCGGCTTCGCGAACTCTAGCGCAATTTAGCCCTGCAAACAGCCAATGCTACGATCGCACAACCCAGTCCCATCATTTTGTGGTCGATGCTCATCATCATTTTAAGCCATTTTGGGGCCAAGCGGTGGCCTTTGACAAGCTCGTCGATTGGGCGGCTAACAGTGGCGTATTGTTCGTCAATATCTATGGCATAGGGCAAACCTATCAGCGCAAGCCGAACTGTGTGGGAGAGCGCGGTTGTTATAGTAATATAATCGCGCCTACGCTCGAGAACGACCGTAAAAATGCAGCGCAATACTTAGCCTATGATGGCAATAAAGTGCATCTTACTTTATCCATGACCTTTGCCGATTTGAATCGGCCCGCGACCATTTTACCCACGATGCAAGCATTGCAAGAGCAATACGGTGATATTTTCAGCTGGATGGGCGAGGTTAACATGGTTAAAGCCGCGCAATTCGACAATGGCCATCAAGCGGTGAGCTTGGCGACCATTGCCCAGTGGCAGCCGTTTATGGCAGCGCTTAGAGAGCAAAATATCCCATTAGCCATTCATGCCGATTTAGGGGATAACCAGCAACCTTTACGTTACTTACCACTGCTGCAAGCGATGTTAGCCCACTATCCAGAGAACGACATCATTTGGATGCACATGGGTCTCTCAAAGGAGTTGAGCGATATTTCGCCGCAGTTACACATTGAAACACTCACTCAATTATTTCAGCAATACCCGAAATTTAAAGCTGATTTATCGTGGCGGATCTTATATGACTTTTACTTCCGTGAGCCACAGGTTGCCAAGCAGTATGTTGAGTTACTGAATCGCTATCCTGAGCGTTTTTTACCAGGCAGCGACTTTGTCGCCAGTAGTAATAAGCGTTTACATGATTACCGCGAGGAAGTGGCCGTTAATAGCCACTTATTTAAGGTGGTAAACGATGTTGCGTTTCGTCGCATTGCGCTGGGGCAAAACTACTTTGACTTATTGTCGCTGCCTTATAAAGCGCCGCAGATCTGCACTACAGCGGCTCCTTAAGCATCGCCAGCACATCATCCACATTCAATTTTAAGGCCTTGTCGGTGTCTGCTAATAACTGCTCTGCGAGATCTTTTTTGTGTTGATGCAGCGCGACGATTTGCTCCTCAATGGTGCCTTTTGCGATTAAGCGGTAAATGGTCACAGGGCGTTGCTGGCCGATGCGGTGAGCTCTATCTGAGGCTTGCGCTTCAACTGCCGGGTTCCACCATGGATCCATATGGATCACATAATCGGCGGCGGTGAGGTTTAAGCCAGAGCCGCCAGCTTTTAAACTGATCAAAAACACGTCGCCTTGGCCTTTTTGGAAAGCGTTTACCGCTTGTTGCCGCGCTGGGCTTGGGGTGCTGCCATCAAGGTATTGATAACCTATCCCAAGTTGCTCTAAGTGACGTTTAATGAGCTGCAAATGGCCCACAAACTGACTAAAAATAAGAGCTTTATGGTTGTTTTGCTGCAGCTCTACTAGCAGCTCACTGAGGGCTGCTAGCTTGGCGCTGCTGAGTTGGCTTTCGGCCATTAATAGTTTCGGGTGACAACAGGCCTGGCGCAAGCGAGTCAAGGCAGCGAGCATTTTAAAGCGCTGCTCATTGGCACTGTCGTGTTCACTGGCGGCGGCCAACTCATCAATGGCATTTTGTCGCAGCGCCTCGTAAAACGCTTGCTCTTCCTCGCTGAGCTGAACCGGGACATTGATCTCGGTGCGTGGTGGCAACTCGGTGAGCACTTGATGTTTCATGCGGCGCAGAATAAATGGCTGGATCAATTGCTTAAGGCCTTTTCGGGCGCGGTGGGCCGCTAATCTGTCTTCTTCTACGTTTTCAATGGGTTGTGAGAATTTTTCGGCAAAGCGTTTGAGGTTACCTAATAGCCCTGGGTTCACAAAGCGAAACAACGACCACAGCTCGGTAAGGTTGTTTTCGATGGGGGTGCCTGTGGTGATCATTTTAAATTGGCCCTTAAGTGCGCAGGCGGCTTGTGAGCGTTTCGCCATGGGGTTTTTTAACGCTTGGGCTTCATCGGCGACTATGGTTGCAAAGGTAATGGGCTTTAACAGTTCCACTTCGCGTTGCAATAAGCCGTAGCTAATAATGACGCAATCTAACGGCGCTAGCTGCGCTAACATCTCTGCCCGTTCACTGGCAGTGGCGTAGTCCGCGAAACGTTTAATAGTGAGTGTAGGAGCAAATTTTTGTATTTCTTGTTGCCAGTTAAAGCACACCGATGTCGGGGCAATGATAAGGCTTGGCCCGGCCTCTGCCCGGGCTAACACCACGGCCAAGGCTTGCAGTGTTTTACCCAGTCCCATGTCATCGGCAAGGCACGCTCCAGCCCCCCAATGCGCCAAACGCATGGCCCAATCAAATCCAGCGTGCTGGTAGTCACGCAATTGCGCTTGTAAGGTGCTTGGCAAGGCGGGTGTTAAGCTGCTGGCTTGCTGCATTTTTTCACTTTGTTGCTGCCA
Source organism: Pseudoalteromonas 'SMAR' (assembly GCF_048515945.1). Classification (NCBI taxonomy): domain Bacteria; kingdom Pseudomonadati; phylum Pseudomonadota; class Gammaproteobacteria; order Alteromonadales; family Pseudoalteromonadaceae; genus Pseudoalteromonas; species Pseudoalteromonas 'SMAR'. Next base: position 16,541 of record NZ_JBLWMW010000028.1, on the reverse strand, counting down.
AGCCGGTATGGTTTTCATTCGCATACCGGTGGTGGCTTCGCTGACGATGGGGCTGGCTAAAGGATGAAACTGCCCATGATCAGTGGCATGATTAAGCATATCCAGCTGCTGCTTTAATTCACTCGATAAGGCAATCACTTGCTCGCCATCTAGCGCAATAAAGCGGCCGTTACTGGTTGCCACCATTTTTAACAGTGACTTCAGCTCAAGCACCTCACCATCATCCACATTAAGCTCTCCGGTCATATCAAACCATTGATTCTTTTTGGTCATTGCCAATTGTAGGTGTTGGCTCTCTAGCTTTTTGCTGAGCTTTACCTTTTTTCCCTTGGGCCAGCGCAGCTTTAATGCCATCGGGCAGGGGTCTTGTTGCACCAGCTGCTCAAGCTCTTGCAGTACTTCTAAGGCCTCTTCCATTTGTGACAAGCTCAGACGGTTATCGGTCATTTGCAAAAATAGTGGGCAATACTGGTCAAGTTGGTCCAGGCGCTGTTGCTCTGTAATTAAATCTCGTGTCGTTGATAAGCGCCGGCCGGCAATGTCGGCGCTTACGGTTGCGGCGCCAATCCCAGGTTGAAATATCGGCCCTTGGTCGCCAAAGGGCATGACCACACAATGGAAATCGAGACCTTGATGATAGGGTTGGATGTTTATCACTAACTGACTGTCGGCAGTGATGCTGTCTAGGCCAGTATCAATGCCGGGAATATCCGATTGCACATTTAAATAAGGTGCAATGGCAGTGATACTTTGCAGCACTTTTTGTTTCGCGCTGACCGGCACCGTTAACCCCGACTCACCAATCACCTCAGCCACTTGCATATGTGACGGGTTAAAAATAATAAACTCATAAACGTGAGGCGCCGTCTGCACTAAGGAGTAAGTTTGTTTCGCGGCAAAAAAACTGGGCAAATGGGGGATAGTCAACAATAACTCATCGCCTTGTTGGCGAATAAGTAGCTCCGGTGAGCGCGCCTTAATGGCAATGGTGGTGGTTAAGTCTTCTTCATGATAAATATTATCGGCCCCAACCGCAGCTTTTAATGCAGGGATCCCTGCTAGGCAATAGTCAGCGCGGCCATGGTAACCATAGCCAGACTGCGCAGTAATGGCATCGAGAAGCTTTTTATCACTGGCCGACAAAAACGGAAACTGCTCGGGGTGCTCTTTGAGTTGTTTAAGGGCTAGGGTTTTGCCTTTGCCCCAGCCATTTTTGCCGCGTTTTTGCAGCCGTGGCTGTAACTCAACCTCAAAGCGACCCTGCCGCATTTGCCACACTATGCGCTGCTCTGCGTCCACAGGCGCTGTGCCTTGGGCTTGTGGCTGTAATGCAATGAGTTTGTCGAGGGCAAGATCCCAGGGGGATTTTTTGGCGACTAACTGTGTCATATCAAACTGGCTTTGCGCATTCAGTGAGTGACTTTGCCCTTGTAACTTGGCTAACAGCTGCATCGCCAAAGTGGCAAACAGAGTCAATCCCATTTCGTTAAAGCTAAGCTGGCAGCGCTCTAGGGCATCAATGTGCTCAGCGCCAAGCTGTTTATCGCACCAGTAGTGAGCATAAGCATTAATTAACTGCCCAAGCATATAATCAAAGCGGTGGGAATTGGCCAAACTGCTGTAGTTGAGGTGGCTACTTTGGTAGCTGTGACTCTGCGATAGACTTTCGCTGCAATAGAGTAAAACATTATTGACGTAAAAGTTACTGTATGGCTCTTTGCTGTCTTGGCTTTGGTACTCTAGCTGTTGCTGTAGCACCTCAAACTGACTGGCGTCACTGTTATTGGCCTGCTGCAATAACGCCAGTTTGTGAATAACCCCCAATGTTCTGCCCAAATACTGCTTCTTGCGTTTGCTGATTTTATCCTTAGCTTTAATGGCCTTATCGAATAGCGATAGGGCATTATCGTCGCCGTTAAAAAATGCACAGCTTGCTTGTAGCTGGAGGTTATAACTGCTGTCACTTTGCTGGCATAGCCGCTGGGCTTGCTGCAGCTGGCCTTGGTAGAGACGATGCTCCGCCAATAACGAAGATAACAAAGCATTATCTTGTTGCTGCTCTACTTGGCCTAAGCAAGTAATGGCGTGTTCTAGGTTTTCACCGCTTTGTTTTAAGCTGTATAGCAGCGTGGCAAACGCTTGATACTGAATGTCTGCTGCTAGAGTGATAAAGTCATCAACGTGAAACGGATAAAAATACAATGGCAGCAGGGCTTGGTTACTTTTATAGCAAACCTGCTGTGGGTTTTTGTTGATGGCCATGTGCGGGCGCGCCTTGGCCAGTTGATTCAGTAATAAAAAGTCCCTTAACAGCCGCTGTTCATCACTGTACTGGCGTTCCCACTCGTAGGCATTGAGTACCGGTGCTATCTCTTCAGCCACATTAAGAATGGCAAGAAACAGATCGTTTTGCAGAGCTTGCTGGCTTAACAAAGTGGCCAGTTTTAAGTTGATCTGCACGCCTTCTTCGTTGAAGGTCACCATTTCAGCCGCCCGCCAGCTCATGATTTGACTGTGGGATACTCCGTTAGCAAAACCGCTATTTGCGATTAACCCTTGGCTTTCTAAGCGCTGCAATAAGCGTTTAAGTTTTATAGCCGATATGGGTTTGTAGACCACAGCTAATACCAGCAACAGCTGCTGCTCGGCCTCAGGTAAGCTAAGATAATACTGATGTAGCGAATTGATTTTGTTATTGGTGCTAGACGAGAAGTCAAATTTCATGGGCAGTATTGCTGGCTTGCTGTTGGACATGGAAAACTACCATAAAATCAGCGTTGCTGCCATTCGAAGTGGTGCAGAGAGTGTGCAGGAGCACGGGGCTCCTGCACACAGGGTAACGCGGTTTAACCCAGCATATTGTAGAGCAAGGCTGATACCGCTAATAGACCAACAATCAGCACAAAATAAGTGCCTAAATGGCCTTTGTACTGTTTGAGTGCGGGTACTTTAAACACGGCAATGGTGGGCATGATAAATAAAATCATGGCGATGATTGGCCCAGAAATGGCGCCCATCATATCTAAAATACTTGGGTTAACTACGGCACATGCCCAAATGGCCACAAACATGAAAGCAATGCCAAGTTTGTCGGCGGCGGCTAATGACAGCTTAGTCTGTTTGGTGGCTAGGCCATTGAAGCTCTCACGGGCACCTAAAAAGTGACCTAAGAAGGACGAAGTAATGGCAATAAAGGCAACTAATGGCCCAAGGGTGGCAATAAATGGATTATTGTAGACATTGGCCAAGTACGACAACACTGACACGTTGGCGTCTTTTGCGGCATTCATTTGCTCAGGCGTAAGCGATAGCACACACGAGAATACAAACAGTAATACAAATAAAATCAGCATCATGGAAGTATTGCGCAAAATGGCTTCTGATTTTACTACTGCCTCACTTTTGTAGTGACGACGTTGGACGTTAGCAAAACTAGAAATTGCTGCGGCATGACTAAATGAGAACACCACAATCGGTACCGATAACCACAGCAGCTCTGTTAATTGCCTGGCATCAGGTGTAGTGATAGTGGGCATTTGCCAGTTCGGTACTAGGTAAAGTGATAAAAACAGTAATACCGCCACCAAAGGGTACACTAATACGGCAAAAGCGCGCAGCAGCAGTTTTTCACCGCCAAGCATAATGGCAATCATACCGGCCACTAAAATGCCCGATAACACCACTCGAGGTGGCGAGCTTAGATCTAATTGGTTAACGATAAAGCTGTCTACGGTATTGGTTAAACCAACACCATAAATGAGCAAGATTGGGAAAATAGAAAAGAAGTACAGCAGCGAAATGAGTCGTCCTGCGGTGGCGCCAAAGTGCTCTTCTACGACATCGGTAAAGTCGGCATCATCGCGCTTTGAAGACAGCACAAAACGGGCCAAACCGCGGTGCGCTAAATAAGTCATTGGAAATGCCAGCAGCGTCATGATGATCAATGGCCAAAAGCCACCAATACCAATATTAATCGGCAAAAATAGAATACCGGCACCCACTGCGGTACCAAATAAGCTCAACACCCAATGGGTGTCATGCTTAGTCCAGCTGCTGGTGCTGCTGGGGATCTCCATCGTTGCTTGTGAAGGGTTACTCATATACTTGTTGTCCTGGATTTTGAATTATAATCGGGCGCATCATATAAAAAATGACTAAATGTTGCATGTATAAACGGTCTACTCCGAGCAGTTATGCGATGAAATGTAATTATTTGGTTGAAAGTTGCGCGAGTGTGGCTGGATTTTAAACAGCTTGGCTATAGCCGGAGATTGTTGAGCTTTTGTTTGGCTGTAAAGGTTATCAAGGGAAATGTTTTTAAATGTTACGCTCAGTGCGCATTTGCTGGTAGCGCTGAGAGAATGCCATTATGCTGTGCTGCAAATATAAATAAAACAACGAACTGGTTGAAGTATGTTTAAGTTAAATGCTTTTTTATTAGCGAGCTCTGTATTCGCTAGCTGCGCAGCCAATGCCACTATTGTGGAGTTTCAAACCACCCATGGTAGCTTTCAAGTTAATCTATTCGACGAGTCTACCCCGCAGACTGTCGATAATTTCTTGCAATACGTGCAACAAGAGAGATACAAAGAGAGTGTTATCCATCGCGTTATTCCTGAGTTTGTGGTGCAAGCGGGTGGCTTTAAATACGATGGCGAGATCCCATTGACACCCATTGAAACCTTTGACCCCGTTGCCAATGAGCCAAAGTGGTCAAATGTAGCTGGCACGATTGCCATGGCAAAGGTAGAAGGTCGCCCTGATAGCGCCACCAGCCAATGGTTCTTTAATCTCGTTGACAACAGCGCGAATTTAGATGTCAGCAATGGCGGCTTTACTGTGTTTGGCCAAATAATGGGTGATGGCATGGCGGTGTTAGAGGCAATTTCAGAGGTGCCACGATGTGGCAATGTGCCGCTGGTCGATTATACTGATGAGCAGTGTAAAGACAGCAGCAGCGAACCTGGCGCTGCGAATTTTGTCACCATCAACAGCGTGGTAATTATTGATGATGCGGCCAATACCGCGCAAGATTTAGATCCAGTGGCCAATACCTTAATCGATCAACAACCTGATCCGGATGACAATGATAACAGTAATAATGATGCTGGTTCATCGGGTGGTTCTATGTTTGGTACGCTGGCGTTATTAGCTGGTTTATTAGGCTTTAGACGCAGAAAAGTCTGGTGCTAACAGTCCCTAGTTAACCTGTTATTCGGGTTAATAACTTGAAAGCGCACTTCGGTGCGCTTTTTTTATGTCAATTCTGATTCGACAGCAGGGGGGCGAGCGCTTGCTGCCAAAGGTCTAATTGCTGTACTTGTTAGCTAACTAAGATTATTATTCTGAGTCGCCAAACATCCCAAGTGCTTTGTTCGTAAGGGTATAATGACTAGGTTGAACTTGTTCAATTAAGCCTTGGCTGAGGTGGGTGTTAATGACGTCTTCGAAGTGATCTTGTTGGGTGTGAGGAATGGCTAAGGATTGCTCACTGAGCTCACAGGGTTGGGGAAAGTTTGCTTTAAGCTTCGAAAGCAGCATGATCGAATACATGTTCTGTAATCGTTCCATTGCTGAATCCTCTTGTTAGTGTCAAAACTCAGGGCCTAGCCTAACAACCAAATTTCAAGCAGTCTACTTTTTAATCAGGGTTTTTTGGGAAAAAGACTGAGCTCGATGTATTTTGCTAATCGCAACAATGGTTTGGTAGCAGCGCACGGACTCGCTGCCACCAAACGCTAAGGCTTACAACTGTTCAGCTTCTTTTTTCGCTAAATACTCGTCGTAAGTACCTTGGAAGTCGATGATTTTGCCGTCTTTGATTTCCCAAATACGAGTTGCAAGGGATGAAACAAACTGGCGGTCATGAGAAACGAAGAACAAGGTGCCTTCAAACTGCTCAAGCGCTAAGTTTAACGACTCGATGGATTCCATGTCCATGTGGTTGGTTGGCTCATCCATCAGCAGAATATTGGGTTTGTGCATCATGATTTTACCAAACAGCATGCGGCCTTGTTCACCACCTGAGATGACCTTAACTGACTTTTTAATGTCGTTTTGTGAGAACAGCATGCGACCAAGGAAGCCGCGTACCACTTGTTCATCGTCGCCCGGTTGTTGCCACTGTTCCATCCATTTAAACAAGTCCATGTCTTGCTCAAATTCATCAGCATGGTCCTGAGCGTAGTAACCAATGTTGGCATTTTCTGACCACTTATAGTGACCGGCTTGTGGGTCTTTGCGTCCAGCTAGGGTGTTCAGTAGGGTGGTTTTACCCACGCCATTTTCACCGATGATAGCGACTTTTTCACCAACTTCGACCAAGGCATTTAAGTTATTGAATAAGGTCTCGTCATAGCCTTGTGATAAGGCGTCAATTTCGAGGGCATTTCGAAACAACGGCTTTTCTTGCTCAAAGCGAATAAATGGGTTTTGGCGGCTTGACGCTTTGACTTCATTTAGCTGAATTTTGTCAATTTGCTTAGCCCGTGAGGTGGCTTGTTTGGCTTTCGAAGCGTTGGCTGAGAAGCGCGACACAAATTGTTGTAACTCGGCGATTTGTGCTTTTTTCTTGGCGTTGTCTGCTAATAAGCGTTCACGCGCTTGCGTGGCAGCAAACATGTATTCATCATAGTTACCAGGGTAAACATTCAGCTCACCGTAATCGATATCCGCCATGTGGGTACAAACTGAGTTTAAGAAGTGACGGTCGTGGGAAATAATGATCATGGTGCAGTCGCGCTGATTAAGCACATCTTCTAACCATTTGATGGTGTAAATGTCCAAGTTGTTGGTCGGTTCGTCCAGAAGCATGATATCAGGCTCGGCAAACAGGACCTGAGCGAGCAGCACACGTAGCTTCCAACCTGGGGCGATTTCAGACATAGGGCCAAAGTGTTGCTCGGTTGGAATACCCACACCGAGCAGTAATTCACCGGCTTTTGCTTCTGCTGAATAACCATCCATTTCGGCAAACTGAGTTTCTAAGTCGGCTACTTTCATGCCTTCTTCTTCGCTCATTTCAGGCAATGAGTAAATGCGGTCACGCTCTTGTTTCACTTCCCACAGCTCACTGTGGCCCATGATCACGGTATCAACCACTGAGTACTGCTCATAAGCAAACTGATCCTGGTTAAGCTTAGCAATGCGCTCATTGGGGTCGTAGTTGACGTTACCGGCGCTGGGCTCGAGCTCTTTGCTCAAGATCTTCATAAAGGTGGATTTACCACAGCCATTAGCACCAATCAGACCATAACGGTTGCCATCTCCAAACTTAACAGAGATATTTTCAAACAAGGGTTTGGCACCAAACTGCATGGTGATGTTATTACACGAAAGCATAAATTCGACTCATTACTGAAAATTGCCGCGATCCTAACATTTATGCAGAATAAATGATGTAAAAATTGCCGTTCTTTTAGCGCGATTTTGCACTGCAAAATGAGCTTAAATTAGGTCTTTAGCGGTGGTGTTATTTACATTGATTTATAAATTTCAGCGATTTTAGTTGCTAACCGCGTCAATGTTAGGTGATATTATCACGCTTAAATAAAATAATAACATTCGTTTTAGCCACTGCTGTTGCTCAACAACCTGCCATCATCCGCATTACAGCTGGTAAAGACGAACAATTAATAATAGGAAGGGAATATGCGTATTAAAGCTATCTCCATGGCCATGGTGTTGGCCTGTTCATCGTTTGTTAGTGCTGATGAGGGGATGTGGCAGCCACACCAATTACCTCAGCTTGAGTCGGTACTCAAAGCAAAAGGCTTGGAAATCGATCCTGAGTCTATTTCTAAACTGACCGAGTTCCCAATGAATGCGGTAATTAGCCTCGGTGGCTGTACCGCTTCTTTTGTTTCGCCCAAAGGCCTGGTGGTGACTAACCATCACTGTGCATATGGGTCTATTCAGTACAACTCAACCACTGAAAACAACATCTTAGAAAATGGTTTTCTAGCTAAAACTGCGAGTGAAGATTTACCGGCGGCACCTGGCTCACGTATTTATGTCACCAATGAGGTCAATAACGTCACTGAGCAAGTTAATGAGGGGACGGCCTCACTAGCGGGCAAAGCGCGTTTTGACGCCATTGATAGCAAGCGCAAGGCCTTAGTTTCTGAATGTGAGCAAGATGAGCGCTATCGCTGTAACGTTTATACATTTCATGGCGGGTTAGAATATTACCTAATTAAATCATTGGAAATAAAAGACGTGCGCTTAGCGTACACACCAGCGATGGGCGTAGGTAAATATGGTGGCGATATCGATAACTGGATGTGGCCACGTCACACCGGTGATTTTGCTTTTTACCGTGCTTATGTCGGTAAAGATGGTCAGCCTGCTGAATACGCTGAAGACAATGTCCCTTATTCACCCGAGTCATTTTTAAGTGTTAGCGCGAAGGGCGTGCAAGAAGGGGACTTTGTCATGGTGACAGGCTACCCAGGTCGTACTAACCGTTACCGCATCGCTTCTGAAGTCGATTATGTGTTCAATACGGTTTACCCCATGGTGCGCAAGCATAACAGCAAGTATGTTGCCTTGATTGAAGAAAATGCACCACAGGGCTCGCAAGCTCGTATTGCTTATGAAAGCACCATTGCCGGTTATAATAACTACATTAAAAACTTTGGCTCGATGATTGAAAGCTTCCAAAAAGGCGATATGTTTGAGCGTAAAAAGCAGTTTGAACAAGACTTGTTGGCTTGGATTAATGCCGATAAAACACGGCAACAAAAGTACGGTGAGGTGTTAGCACAGCTGCGTGAGCTGGTTGCTGAGTCGCAGCAGCACGACAAGCGCGATATGATGGTGGGCTATATTCACCGTTCGCAGATGGTGTCTTCTGCACGAATGCTTTACCGTTTAGCCGTGGAAAAACAAAAACCAGATGCTGAACGCGAAAGTGGTTATCAAACTCGAGACCTACCGAAAATTGAAGCACGCTTAAAGCGTATGTCACGCCGTTATGATGAAGCCGTAGATAAAGCCATTATGTTGCACTTTATTGAGCAATATGCTGCTTTACCTGAATCGGAACGGTTAGCTGAAGTGGACAAGCAACTGCAGCTTGAAAATGGTTTTAATAAAGCACAGCAGCAAGCATTACTGGATGAAATGTACGCCAACTCCAAGCTTGCGGATGAAAAAGCACGCCTTTGGATGATGGATGTTGAGCTTGAACAATTAAACCAAAGTGCCGATCCCTTTATTCAATACGCTAAGGCAGTATATCCTGTTATGAAGCGCATTGAAGACCAAGAAAAGGAACTGGCTGGTAAGCAACAATCGGCACGTCCAGCGTTAATGGAAGCCATCATCGCCTTTAATAAGTCGCAAGACAAACCCGTGTATGCTGATGCCAATAGCACTTTGCGTGTGACCTACGGTACCGTGCAGGGTTACTCGCCGCAAGATGGCATGCAGGCAACGCCATTTACTTCTTTAGAGGGCTTGCTGGCAAAAAATACCGACGCTGAGCCATTTAATGCCCCGAAAAAGCAGCAACAACTTATTCGCAATAAAGAGTATGGCGAATACACCGGCGGCATGAACACAGTACCAGTTAACTTCCTATCGAATGTCGATACCACCGGCGGTAACTCCGGCTCTCCAACCCTTAATGGTAAAGCGGAGCTGGTCGGTTTATTGTTTGATGGCGTGTATGAAAGCATCATCGGCGACTGGGATTATGATAAAAATCTTAACCGCTCAATCCATGTGGACTCGCGCTATATGCTGTGGGTGATGGACAAAGTGGATAATGCCCAAAACTTGCTTGATGAAATGAACATTGTGAAATAATCAAAGTAAATTTGATTAGTCCAAAATGCCGACGACCCTGTCGGCATTTTTTTCAAGGGTGTGATCGCCTTTGTAGGTTGAGAGTCAAACGTTTACTTTAAAAGTGAGTAGGGCGAGATTTTCTGCCTTGCCATATCGACATAGCCAACACCACACAGCCAAATAGTATCAGCATGGTTGAACTTTCCGGCCCACTAATAGCTCCTAATTTAACGTTTATCCAAGCTGGGAAAAATATAGCAAACGGAACTGCTATAATGATAAAGCAAGCAAATAATAAATAGCTGGCTATGACACTAATGGCTGAACTACTTTGTTGGTTTTTCTTTTGCAGAAAGAAGTAAAGCTTAAATAGTGAAATGCAAGTTGATATATAAAGTATGATAATTGCTGTAAATAAAAGCATATTGATTGAAATTTTCCTATTTACCCTATTTAGTGAGGCGGATTAGGTGTTTTTTCCATTAAAATTGATGTTTCTAATATTTAATAGTGTCACTTCCCTGCTTATCGATAAGCAGAGAAATGACACTTGCAGCATAAAAGGTTGTTATTAGCATTGTTAAAATTGGTGTCGACTAATTAGAATTCTCCAGAATCGAGCTTTTAAATAATTTAATCAAATTTACTGCTGAGAAAGCTATCATTGCGATACAGGCCAACAATAAAATATAAATTCCATTGTCGACCCCGGCTTTTAAGTAAGCCATATCAGCCTCTTGAGGGTTATAGTAAACAGTTACTTTACTATTAGGTTTATATTGCTTTAGTAGTAAATCTCGCTCGGAACTATCAAGCATAACATTAGAGTTCGATATTTTATCTCCAACATAGAAATCTTGGCCCACTGAATAAGAGTATTCAATTTCAATAATGTACCGCTCTTGGTTATGGTCTATACGTTTAGCATTGCTAGCAATAACCTCACCCTCAGTAACCGGCCAACTTTTTATGGCAAGTCCATCTGAAACGATTATTCCTAGATAAAGGCCCCAAGCCAATGCACCTAAAAATATTAAGATAAAAAACGTTTTGCTTTTCTTCAAAAAACAATCTAACCTACTTATGTTGATGAATTAAAATAGTAATTTATTCATGATTTTAAACTATAGCTGTTTATCAGCCTTTTCTTCTATAAAAGTTTTCTACTATTTTTATAAAAGTAGCGTTTTTCTAGCCCCGACAAGCGAGGCTTTGGATTCAAATTATTTTCATCTACTTTTTACATGTTTTATTAAATAATAAAAGCCCGCTAAAAGAAAAATAAGAGCTATAGCTTTAAAGAACATCGATGTATATACTTGCGAAGAAGCTACATCTGCTTTGCTAAGTAATAGCTTGTTATTTACCTTAACCTCGTATAACTTAACGCAAGCGGCTTCTGGATTTTCAATACTAGAATTCTCCACTAAAACGCTAATATTACCTACTCTATTACTTGAGAGTGATAACTGTTCTTTTAGTTCTTCATTTATCCAAAATGACTCACAAATTTTTAACGCTACTCCCTTCTCAAGTTGAAAATTGGTACTGGTATCATCAATATTAAATTGACCATTAAGAAATACTAGGTCATTACGTTGTGGCACTTCCTTATATGGTGTAACTACTCCGAAAAGAACTAGCCCACCTAGAATTAAATAAAACAACGCTATAAACAAATTAATAATTTGAGCTTTATTCATAAGGTACTAGCACCCCTTATTTTTGGATTGAGTATCATAATCGGTGCAATTTTGATTGATAGTTGTATTACTATTATGTTCAGTAGCAGAGGCATTTCCGATCATTCCTGAAACTGCTGTTGCAACAGCTCCCACTTGTGGTCCCGCTATTGTTGCAACACTTCCCCCAACAGCACCATTGAAACCACCGTTTACAGTTGCATCAATCATTCCCTCTTTGGTTGGTAGCTGATCGTTAGCCATATTACCAACTATTTCACCTGTTGATCCTGAAACAGCGCCAGAAACAGTACCTCCTGCTACTGTACCAGCAGTTTTAATAGCATTAGCTTGTAACGCTTTAGTTGCAGCTCCTTTAATTCCATTTACTACCAGCGCCCCACTGCCACCTCCAGTTAAAGCACCTAAGCCAGCACCAACTGCGGTAGCGGCAACTAACGACTTACCTGACAAGCCTGCTTTTTTTGCTGCTTTATATGTACTATAACCACCAACGAAAAAGCCTACAGCTTGCAACAAAAACTTTCCGCTTGGGTCTACATTGTTAACAGGATCATTCCCAACATAAGCATACAGGTTCATCTGGTCTTCATAAGCCACAGGATCGGTTTGAAGGAAACGACCGAGCTTGGGATGATAAATTCGTGCTTTATAGTAATATAAATCGAGATTGTCTAAATAAACTTGGCCAGTGTAACCAAAGCGGCCAATGTTGTCTTTATCTGGGATCCCATAAGTATCATAGGAGAGGGTGCGCTCTTTATAACCGGTTAAATAGCTGGTGGCGATAATGCTGCCTTGGTGGTTCTGATAGTAGTATTTTCGGTTACTGATGGCGCCAGAGTCGTATCGCAGCAATGGTTCATCTGTGCCATCACTGTGCACATAGCGATTGGCGATTGCGCCATTGCTATTGTATTCCATCGCCAGATTATCGCCGTCGTACACAAATTCGCGTGTGATGCCGTTGACGGTATATTGGTACAGCCGGCCTTTGGGGTCGTATTTCAAAAGCGCAGTCACATCACCTGTCACTTTTGTTAGGCGGTTTTCGTGGTCGTAATAATAGCGCTTCGAGCCATCACTTTTGAGGTTACCTTTGTTGTCATAAGTGATTGTTTTACCGTTTACTTGAGTATATTGATTTAGGCCGTTGGCAATATAGTTGCCAGTTAAGTTGTCGTTGCCGCTGTAATGGTAAATGTCGTTTGATAAGCTGACCGTAGTGATTTGGTTTGCTTGGTTGCGGCTAAAGTCGGTTACCAAATCATACGTCTGGCCTTTTAAATCATGAGCTAGTGATTTTAAGCGACCAATGTCATCGAATTGATACAGGGTTTCGGTTGTGTTGTAGCCTAACCGAGTGGCCCTTGAACGCTGACCATTACTGCCATATGTGAGCCGGTAAACGGCCTTATTCGGCCCTTCTTTTACACCATTTAATCTATCTAAGCCGTCATAAGTTCTGGCAAAAGACTCGCCATCGGGGTAGGTGATGGTGACTTGATTGCCATTTTTGTCGTAGCTGTAGCTAAATGTTCGGGTATTACCGGTGAGGTTAATGGTGGTGCTAAGGCGTTCGCCAAAGCCGTTATAGCTGTTGCTGATCCCTTGCCCTGAGGCTGACCCAAAGCGCGCATAACGTTCTAAATCTTGATTGTTGTAGCCGTAATAAACGTCCTCAACTGTGCCTGGTAAGTCTTTTTTTGTGATGCGGTTCAAGGCGTCAAAGGTGTAGTTAATAATCGTGCCATCGCGTTGCCTAAGCTTCTTTTTGTTGTCGTTGGCATCATACCAATACTGCTGGTAGTCGCTGTTACTTGCTGTGCCGCGATCCGTTTTACTGGGATAATAAATATGAGTCAAGCGACCATAACCATCATATTGGAAATCGGTTAAATTGCCATTAGCATCTTTAACCGTATCTTTTAGTAAACCTGAGTAAGAATAGCTTTGATAGTTTTGCTGTAGTGGGGTGCCATAGGCTTTAATTACACGCAGTGGCAGGTTTTGGCTGTTGTATTCATACTTAGTCACTCTGTCCCAAACACTGTGTTGTGTATTTACCTTATGGTATCGCGCTACACAGGGATCTGGCGCCATAGTCGTCGACATATTAACCATTTTGCACTTTAACCGACCAAACTCATCATAGCTAAATTGAGTAATTTTTTTGATAGCGCCGTGGCGGTCTCTTTCTGTACTGGCAATGCGCATTTGTTGCTTATCATAGCGATACGTTTTACTGCGATGAACGCTGAAGTTATGCCAATCTTCGGGCTTTGTTTGGTAGCTTGGCCATGAAGCCAATTCACCCCATTGCTCTTTTTCTAGTAAGCCCGCGGAGTTGTAGCTTTTTCTTACGGCTTGAAAGTGAAGAGGGCCGCTATCGTCAGGATCAGGGTGAATGATCCCAGTGACTTGTCTGGCACTATTGTAGTGATACTCGGTCTTAAAAGCCGCAGGGCCCGCATTTGCTACGCTATTTAATGTCGTTGCCACAAACAGTGCGGTGAAAAACATTAATTTGTTCATAATTCAAATTCCATTTTGATGTTACTGACAACGGGTTAAGTTTGCTTTGGGTTTGATTTCGGCCACTTTGTTGCCGTAGATATCATAATCAAAGCAGGTCCTACGAGTTTCTCCTTTGCCGGTATCCGAGACAACAATACCGTGTACTAGTAAACCATCAGGCTTTGGCTGAGTAGAATATTCATACATGGTGATCACTTCGTCACCCGTTTCAGCACAGCCAAATTGGCCGCTATTACCGGTTTTACAAAAACTTTCTCGTTGCTTTACCCAAATACCTTGCTCTGGGGAGGGAAGTGGCGGGTTTTCATTGACGACATGCGCGTTTATTTGGCCGTAATAATAGCGATGCTCGGCGCGAACGCCATCGATTTCGGGCTTAAGTACTACTGCTATTTTGCCGTTCCTGCAATCATAACCATAGTAGGTCACATTACCATTGCGGTCTTTAATCCAGCTCGGCTTACCGCGCGTGCTCATGATGTTGCAATAGTTGTCATAGCCGGCAGTGTAAAACTGCGTTTCACCTTCTTTGTTAGTGCGAGTCGACTTAATAATGTTGCCATGGTCGTCATAGGTAAACGTCTCCGTCTTATCGCCATAGCGATAGAGCCCTTGTGAAACAGTACCTGGGCTACCATAGTTATACTGCACTGACGCGATTCGGCCATTGTCATCATAGATGCCTGAAATCCCTCTTACTTCATCTTGAAAGCCGACCATTTGCGATTGGCTATCATAAACGACCTTTAATATTGCGCCATTAGGGCCTTCTGACTGATTGTAGCTTCCACCATATTGGTGTTGTTGTGGATGGTAATTGTAGTGCCATGACGCGCCACGATATTTAGAGAGATACACTACCCCTAACTTAAACGTCCGACATTGCCGCTCTGTGCCTTGAAAAGTGCAGTGGTAAGTGTTGGTATACTGATATTCGCGCTCGGGCTGACCTTGGCTAGCGCTACTTGAAATGGTGGTTATGCGCAAATGGTTACGATCACTAGAGCAAGCTGTGCGGCCATCGCCGGAAGAACAAAACCGTTCATGGGTAAACGCTTTATAGGTCTGGTTGGCGAAAGTAATCGTTGTATCGCCGTCATTAAAAGGATCTACCCAAGAGAAGTTAACTTTTGGCCAGTCAAGGCTGAAGTCACAGTCGACTGCAAGTGGCGGACAGGCCTCATACTCACTAACAAATCCCCGAATTTGTATGGGCCTAGTCCATTGATAGTAGGCATATTTATCGCTGTTATAACTGGGTATACTGCTGCTGTTGAGTTGATACCGATATTGCAATTGGTATCCTGCGCTTGAGGTAACAGACTGAATACGATGAACGGTATTGCCGTCATAGCTTGCGTCTTTGAAGTTCACCTTTACGATTAAGCCACTGGGGTACTTTATCTGAGTTGCAACAGCCTGTTTGCGATACGTTTCTAATGCCACAATTGGCGGCTCATATTGGTAATGGATACGTGAGTCATAAGTCACTTCCACTCCTTGGCTATTAGTGTACTTCCAAATAAAGTCACTGTGCTTTTCGATCATGCCACCATTACGACCAATATAAGATTGTGTGGTCGCAGGGGCTTGAAAGCCCGACTCTGACAAAGAGCCAAAAGTTACGCGGACATCGGGCAGAGGCATATCTGAATGCTTAAAGTAGAGTGCCCCTGAAAAGTTATCGGCAAACAGTTTGAGGTTATTGGAATAAGAAAGTAAGCGGTGCTCAAGGGCAAACTCGCCACTGCCGATGCTCAAACTTGGCTCATTAATTGTAATATTCCCAGTGCTCAGATTAACCTGATTACTGTCGGTTAAGCTGTACTCTGGTGGTCCTGGGATGGCCATTTGAACTTGTGCATAAGCATTAGGTGCCATCAGTTGTATACCCCAGAGGCACAGTAGGTAAGTGAATAGTTTCATATGTAATCCTTTACAGTTATTGGTTGTATACCGTTACAGTCGCTTGTGATACCCCGCCATTATTATCGCTAATGGTGAAAGTAAAGTGTTGCTCTGGGTGTTTAAAACCAACGGCGGTAATTGTCAGGGTATGATCATCATTGATGGTGACGGAAAGGGTGCCCGAGGCATCGGTAGCACTAATTTGCAATGCATCACCATCTGGGTCACTATCATTGGCTAACACATCCAGTGTTTTGGGTGAGTAAAGGCCGTTTAGGGTAATGCTATCGTCCTGAGCATTAGGTGGTAAGTTGCTGTTATCGTCGGCGGCCGTGACTTTTTTACGGTTGCCTGCAGCATCGTATTGATAAGAACGATCACCATTTTTTGTATCCAGTGTTTTTGTGAGCCTCCCAAGTTCATCGTATTGGTATTCGGTATCAATGGGCGTCGCGTGCAAAGCCGTCGCAGACATACCCACAGTGAGGGTAAAAATACATTTCCTTAATTTCATCGCGCTTAACTTCCTAGTTAAACGGGCACTTTATACCAATCCGCATTAATACTTGCTCAATTTGAGGGAGTAAATTCGACGCTAAC